>JAFAUY010000227.1 GCA_019243005.1 Verrucomicrobiota bacterium
CCGGGTGGCACACCTGAATAAAAATGCCAGCGCCGGTCGTGCGGCCGTGGGGAGCGCACGATGCATGAAACCATTGAGCTCTATTCGCCGGGCAGCCAAACCGGCAAAACCGTAGCATCACCCTATCGGACGATAAACCGGATAAAGGGTGTGTGGGAGGCCCAGGCTGACCAACCTCATCACCTCGGTCCCACACACCCTCTATGAACAAGAAACTTTTTAAAAATATGTTTTACAATATCCCGGGGACGCCTAGAGTCGCGGGCGATGGCCAGATGCGAAAACCCTGACGGCGCGGCGATCCGCGACACCTTGAAACGGGTGTTCGGCTATGATGACTTTCGGAACGGCCAGGAAAAGGTAATTCGTACGCTCCTGGCCGGACAGTCTGCGCTCGCCGTTTTCCCGACCGGCAGCGGCAAGAGCCTCTGTTATCAGCTCACGGCTTTGCACCTTGACGGGCTGACGGTGGTGGTTTCGCCGTTGATCGCGCTGATGAAGGATCAGGTCGACTCGTTGCGCAGCCGGCGCGTTCGCGCTGCACGGCTCGACTCCAGCCTGAGCCTGCCGGAAATCCGCGAGATTGACGACGACCTCAGGGCCGGCCGGCTGAAGATGTTGTACGTCTCACCGGAACGGTTCTCCAACGAAGCTTTTCTTCACAAACTACAGCGCCGGAAAATCGCGCTCATGGTCATTGACGAGGCGCATTGCATCTCTGAGTGGGGACACAATTTCCGGCCGGATTATCTCAAACTGGCGAAGATCGCACAAAAGCTCGGCGTCGAGCGCGTGCTTGCTTTGACGGCCACGGCGACGCCGGCGGTGGCCAAGGACATTTGCCAAACGTTCGGCGTCGTCCCGGACGCCTACGTTCACACCGGCTTTCACCGGCCGAACCTGCATCTCGAGCCAAACCCGGTGCGGGAATCCAAACGGCTCGACGCGCTGGCCCAGGGCCTGCAGGCAAAGCCTCGGGGCCCAACGATCGTTTACGTGACCCTGCAACATACCGCCGAAGTGGTGGCGACGGGGTTGGCAAACCACGATCTGCCGGCACGCGCCTACCATGCCGGAATGGAGGCCGAGGAACGTGAGGCGGTGCAAGACTGGTTCATGCGATCTTCCGACGCGGTGGTCGTTGCCACCATTGCCTTCGGCATGGGAATCGACAAAGCCGATATCCGGTATGTTTATCATTATAATCTGCCGAAGAGCCTGGAAAACTATTCGCAGGAAATCGGGCGGGCGGGCCGCGACGGGCAACCCTCCCATTGCGAGGTGTTGGGCAACATCGAAGACGTCGCCGCGCTGGAGAACTTCGTGTTCGGGGACACGCCGGACCCGGAAGCGATGGGGGCATTCGTCGACTTTATCCTGGGGCAGGCCAATGATTTTGACGTCTCGATTTACGAACTGTCTCGAACGTACGATTTGCGACCGCTGGTAGTGAGCACGCTGCTAACTTACCTGGAACTGGAAGACGTGATCGAGGTAACCGCACCTTTCTACAATGAATACCAGTTAGAATTGCTCCGGCCGGCCGGGGAGATCGCGGCACGTTTCGAGGGGGAACGGTCTGACTTCGTCAGGAACCTGCTCAACCTGGCGGTGAAAGCCAAACGCTGGCATAACCTGGACATTCGTGCCGCGGGCGAGCGGCTGCCGTCGCCGCGTGAGAGAATCGTTCGCGCCCTGACCTACCTGGAGGAGCAGGGCGATCTTCGCCTCAAGGCCGGCGGCTTGCGCCAGGGTTATCGGGCCAAGGAGCGTTCGGAAAACCCTGTCCGGCTGAAACAGCAGTTGCTGGCCCGGTTCGAAGCGCGCGAGCGGCAGGACCTGGAGCGCGTGCGGAGCGTGGTACAACTCCTGGAGCAGCCGGGTTGTCTGACCCGTTGCCTGCTGGCCTATTTCGGCGAAGAACTTGGCCGCGACTGCGGGCATTGCGGCCGCTGCGCCGGAGTCACACCGGTGAACCTGGGCCAGAGGGCCAAGGGGCATCCCGCCCTCCCGGATTCGGATGCGCTGGCCAGGTTGCGCCGCGAACATCGCCACGCGTTGGGGTTGCCACGCCAACTCGCTCGTTTCCTGTGCGGCCTGACCTCGCCGCGGGTGATCCAGGAGAAACTGACCCGTCACCCGCTTTTCGGCAGCCTGGGAACCGTTGCGTTTCGAGACGTGATGGCGGCCATCGACCCGAAAGGCTGAGGCAGGTGAGTTGCTTCGGAAGGCCGTCTGCGATAGCGGGGGGAGTGTTCACGCGTTTACAGTCGCTGCGGTCCCTGAACCTGCTCCTGGTTTTCATCCCCGTCGCCCTTGCCATTCACTACTATCCCCCTTGGCGCAACGACCTTGCTTTGTTCATTTGCGCCGGACTGGCCATTATTCCCCTGGCCGGCTTGATGGGGCAGTCGACCGAGGCGCTGGCCCTACATTTTGGGCCGGGCGCCGGTGGCCTGCTAAACGCCACTTTCGGCAATGCCGCCGAACTGATCATCGCGCTTTTCGCGTTGTCAAAAGGTCTTACGGATGTGGTCAAAGCCTCGATTACCGGCTCGATCATCGGTAATGTGCTCCTGGTGTTCGGCATGGCTGCGTTGGGTGGCGGTTGCCGTTACAAGGTGCAGCGGTTCAACCGGTCCGGTGCCCGGGTTTCCGCCACTTCCCTATCGCTTGCCTCCATCGCCTTGCTCACCCCGACGGTGTTCCACGTGACGGCCGACCTGCAGCGGGCCCGGGAGATCCCGGCGCTCGAAGTACACCTGTCCCTCGCCATCGCCGTCGTGCTGTTCCTGACGTACGGTTGCGTGCTCCTCTTCTCACTGGTAACGCACCGCCAGCTCTTTGAAGGGCGGGCAGAGGAGCCCGAACCCGGCCATCGATGGACGCGAAGCAAGGCTCTGCTGATACTGATCATCTCTACCGTCGCGGTGGCGGTGATGTCGGAATTCCTCGTCAGCACGGTTGAGACCGCCCGCCGGATGATCGGTCTGACGGAAGTCTTTGTCGGGGTCATCGTCGTTGCGGTGATCGGCAACGCAGCCGAACACTCCACCGCGATTCTGGCCGCGTTGAAGGACAAGATGGACCTGAGTTTAAGCATCGCGGTCGGTTCGAGCCTTCAGATCGCCCTGTTTGTGGCGCCGATCCTGGTATTTGTGTCGTATCCCCTCGGCCGTCCGATGGACCTGGAGTTTTCACTTCCCGAGATCACCGGCGTCGCCGTGGCGGTTTACATCCTCTTTCAGATCAGCGGCGACGGTGAGACTAACTGGCTGGAAGGCGTGCAACTGCTCTCGCTCTACCTGATTCTGGGCATTTTGTTCTTTTACCTGCCGCCCAAGCCGGAGTGAAATGCCACGAATGCCACAAGCGGAAAAATGCCACAAATGAAGAGGGCAGTGGCGAGTGTCGGGCGTCGGGTGCCGGGAAAGGGAAACGCTAGGCCCACCGTGTGCCCTTAATCTGTGTAATCTGTGTAATCTGTGGATGGATTTCTTTTCTGCGTTGTCTGCGTGTTCTGCGGATCCGCCGCCTGCGGTTTTCCGCCAGGGCACTGCGTCAGGGTGTGCGGCGGATGATTTTCTCTGCAATCT
Organism: Verrucomicrobiota bacterium; assembly: GCA_019243005.1. Classification (GTDB taxonomy): domain Bacteria; phylum Verrucomicrobiota; class Verrucomicrobiia; order Chthoniobacterales; family JAFAMB01; genus JAFBAP01. The sequence continues at coordinate 3,597 of JAFAUY010000227.1, forward strand.
GTGGATCGAGCGCGAATGCTTCGGCCAGCAGTTCGTAGGACCGGAGACGGGCACCAGGTTCGTACACCATCGTGGTCACCATCACCTCGTCCGCACCGGTCTTGGCCACCCATTCTTCCACCCGGTCTCGAACCGAGACCGGATCACCCGCCACGAAATGGCGGCGTGACGCCTGGATGATCTGACGTTCTACCGGGGTATAAGGGTAAGCCAGAGCTTCTTCCGGACTCGCCAGAGGCGCCGGTTGGCCGGTTCGGAGTCGAAGCCACGACAACTCGGTTGTGGCGGCCAACCGTTGTGCCTGGGTGGCGTCCTCGGCACAGATCGCCGCGATGGCCAGAATCATCACCGGCCGGTTCAGCCATCTGGAAGCCCGGAACCTTTCCCGATACACCCGGGCGGCATCCAGCATGGAATCCGGGTTGATGTGGTGGGCAAACGCGAACCCCAACCCTTTGGAGGCCGCGATGGCCGCACCATCCTCCGTGGAACCGAGGATCCAGAGCGGCGGCAGGGGTACGTCGGTCGGCATGGCGCGAACCGACGCGTAGGGGTGATCTGCGGGCAGATGATTTTCGCCGTAACCGATCAGTTCGTCGATTAGTTCGGGAAAATCGTCGACGGCGAGCCGGCCCGGCGACCGGCGCAGGGCCAGGGCGGTAATCGAATTCGAACCGGGTGCACGACCCAGACCAAGATCGATCCGGCCGGGATGCAACGCTTCGAGCACCCGAAAAACTTCCGCGATGTGCGACGGCGAATGGTTCGGCAACATGATCCCCCCGGACCCCACCCGGATCCGGGACGTGCGGTCAGCCACGTGCCCGATCAGAACCTCCGGCGCGGTGCTGACCACGCTGGGAATGCTGTGATGCTCGGCCAGCCAATACCGGCGATACCCCAGGCGGTCGGCCGCTTGTGCAAGCTCCAGGGTATGCCGGAGAGCGTGCGACTCGCGCACACCGGCCAGGACCGGCGAGAGGTCAAGAACGGACAACGGTATCATGACCCGGAAACTAACCTCAGCCTCGTCGGACCGCTAAATGCGAATAGGTTGAAGTATGCAAAGTCATCGCCTGCTGATTCTAGCCGGGCTCTTGATCGGTATCACGGGTTGCGCGCTGAAACCGCCTCCCTGGGCTGGTGGATGGAAAAAAGCACAGGCGCCACCCGAAACCGCGCTGGTCTACTTTTTCCGGCCGCGTTCGCCGGTCGCGACGGCCGTCAGCGCCGATGTGCAAGACAACGCCGTTAATCTGGGCACCCTGAGCGATGGCACCTACTTCGTCTATCATGCCAGGCCGGGCACCCACGCCTTTATGTTGATCACCAACAGCGTCGCCATCCAGCCGTTGCGGGCTCGAGCCGGCATGACTTACTACCTGCGTGGTCGACTCGAGCAGATCGGGTCGCATTATCCTCCCCACCTGACGATGGTATCTCCTCTTGAAGGCCAGGCCGCGATTCGCCACCTGGAAAGGCTCGATTACGGCGAGTGATGTCACACGGCGGCCACGGCGAGAAGACAAAAAATATCCGCAGAACACGCAGAGAACGCAGAAAAGAAATCCATCCACAGATTACACAGATTAAGAAGACACCTCACGACTGCGTCTGCCCCTCCTTATTCGTCGCATTTTTCCGCTTGTGGCATTTATAGTCGACACCCAGCACTCGTTACCCGTTACTCGTTACCCGCAACCGTCGACGGTCGCCGTCCCGCAGGGTCACGCCGTCGCGATCCAGCTTTTCCAGGAGCGGAATCAGGATGCGCCGCGTGGTTCCCAAGGCTTGGCGCAATTCGCTGGCGGTGGCGCTGCCGTGAGTTTCCAGGTAACGCGTGACGGCTTTTTTTAGGCGCGCGTAACCGAGCCGCGGCAGGTAAATTTCATGGCTTAGCTCGACCACGTCGCCCTGATCGCGCAGGTATCTCAGGGCGGCCTGGCCCGCCGGGTCCGGCGTCAGGGTGGAGCGCGACGGCGGCTCCAACGGGTTGTCCAACAGGATGGCCTGCACCCGGGTACAGGCGGCTTGCAGGTGGGCCGGCAACGTTTGGCGATGCGAGCGGCGCGCGATCCGCTCTCCCGCCCGCGTATACCCGGCATCGGCCAGCGCAGCCAGCAGGGCCGAGAAGAGCTCGGGATCGGCCAAGACCGGGGCCAGCCCCTGGCGAAGCGCCGTCAAAAGAAGCCCGGCGCTTTCCGGATGCAGCCGGTGCTCGGCATCGATGCGGTTTTGCGCCCGACGCTTCTGATCCTGCCACCAACCGGCGTCGAGCGCATAGCGTTCGGTGAGCACGGCCAAACCCTCACGAGTGAGCTGCGCGACCGCCGCGCCGGCTTCGGCCGTGGTAAACCGGGCGGCGGCCAATAAACCGTCGCGTTTCACCACGCGGTCGCGTTTGAGGAGGACACGCGTAAGGTGAACGGGGTTGGCCGGATTTTTGGTCGCCTCCGTGAGCCATTCGCGGTGATCCTCCCGACGAAAGCGGCGCCGGTCTCCTTCGGGCTCCAGAACCATGCCGCCGGCCAGCGTGGTTCGATCGGCCGCATCCCGCAGGATAAACCGGTCGCCGAACCAGGCGTAGACCGGTTTTTCAAACCTCAGCTGCGCCCACCCGGTCTCGCCCGGGGCCAGGGTTTGGCTGGCCGCAACGAAGACCAGGCGAGCCAGGCTGCTGCCGGTGCCATGGCAGACCCATACCAAGGAGCCGCTCCGCAGGGGACGGCCAGGGGTACGCCCTGAGAATGAACGGGGCGAGCGCACGATCATCACATCCTGTGTGCGGCTGGTTCGCCCCACACCCGGCACGGTGATGGTGTCGCCGCGGCGAATGCCGTCCGCCGGAAGGTCAGCCAGGGCCAGGGCCGTACGGGTACCCGGGGGACTCAACTCGAGATCGCATCCGTGACTCTGAAGCGACCGTACCCGTACCGGCTGTCCGGACGGCTGGATCACCAGCGTTTGGCCGCGCCGGAGGGTTCCGCCGGTCAGGGTACCGGTAACAACCGTGCCGATGCCTCGCCGGGAAAAAACGCGGTCAACGCACAACCGCGGTTTTCCCAGGTCCCGAGCCGGCGCCATAGTACGCAGTACGGCGGTCAAGGCATCCCGTAGTTCGTTCAGCCCGCGGCCGTCAACGATGGACACCGGCAGGATCGGCGCCGCGGCGAAAGCCGTTCCGGCCAGTCGCTGCCGGACCTCATCAATTACGCCGGAGGGATCGGGCTGCAGATCGGCTTTCGTCAGAGCCACCACGGCCTGGGTTACCCCCAGGTATTCCAGAATCTGCAGGTGCTCCTCAGTCTGCGGCATCCAGCCGTCATCTGCGGCCACGGCGAACACCGCCAGATCAACCGAGCCCACGCCGGCCACCATGTTCTTGACGAAGTCTTCATGCCCGGGAACGTCGATCACGCCGGCGCGGTAAACCGCGCCCGGTTCTTCACTGCCGGAAATCGGGTCGGACAGGTCGAAGTGGCCAAACCCGAGCTCGATCGTGAGGCCCCGCTCCCGTTCTTCCGGCAGGCGGTCCGGGTGCACGCCCGTCAGCGCTTCGACCAGCGCGCTTTTGCCGTGGTCTACGTGCCCGGCCGTGGCCAGGATAAACGGTTTCATCGTTCCTCGAAAAGGCAGCGGATATTTCCGGCTACGCCGGAAATTCCGCTGCTATAGCTTGCGTCGCCCCCCCAATCGCTAACGATTGGGGGGGCGACGCAAGCTAGGTGGTAACCTGCGTCAGTGCACGGATCAAGTCATGATCCTGGTGCGGGAAAACGGTCCGCAGGTCAATTTTGTAGCGCCCACCGGCGATGTAACCGATGACGGGCGGCTCAGCCGCACGCAACCGAACGGCGAGATCGGCTACGGAGCAGCCCTGCGGGACGAGTTCCAGCAGCACGGAGGCGATTTCAGCCCGCGGCAGGGTTCCCCCGCCGACCTCCGCTTTTCCGCGATTGATGGCAACCTGGACAGGAAGGGCTTGCAACGCTTCCCTCACCTTTTCCGCCCGGGCACGAAGCTCAGACTCACCCGCCCGCAACAGGCGCAGGACCGGCACTTCATCGAGCGCATCGCGCAGGTAGAGGTCGGTGGTGGCCTGCAGGGCGGTCAGGATGAGCTTGTCGCACCGCAACGCACGGAAAAACGGTTCTTGCTTCAATGCCTGAACGTGATCACGCCGGCCCGCGATGATCCCGGCCTGGGGACCGCCGAGCAGCTTATCACCGCTGAAACAAACAAGATCGACCCCATCCTGCAGCGCTTCGGCCGGCGTACGCTCGTGATCGACGGTCGTGCCGGGGCTTGCCTCGGACAATTGTTCAGTCGGCAGCAACGCGCCACTCCCCAGGTCCTCGACAAACGGCACCCCGTCCCGGCGCGCCAGAGCGGCAAGCTCGCGCGCCGACGGCGATGACGTAAAACCGCCCACGTAGAAGTTGCTCTGATGAACCTTCAATATCAGCGCCGTGCGGGCACCCAGGGCTTTCTCGTAATCCGCGAGTGCAGTGTGATTCGTCGTGCCGACCTCGTTGAGTTCGGCTCCGCTGGCTTCAAGGATTTCGGGGATGCGGAACCCGCCGCCGATCTGGATGAGTTCACCGCGCGAAATCACGACTTCGCGGCGATCCGGCGCCCGAGTGATGAAGTGGCGCAGCATCAGGACGAGGGCGGCCGCGCAATTGTTCACGACCGTTGCGGCCTCCGCCGAGCAGAGCAACGCCAGGTTATATTCAAGGTATCGGGCGCGTGAGCCGCGTTCCCCTGCGGCCAGGTCGTACTCAAGATTGTTATAATTCAGGGCGACGGCGCGAACCGCCTCAACCACGGCAGGGCCAAGAGGCGCTCGTCCGAGGTTCGTGTGCACCACGATGCCCGTCCCGTTGATGACGGGTTGGATGCGGCTGCGGCGCAAGGCTTCCAACCGGTCCCGGAGGTTGGAAATCAACGCCTCAAAAGCCGGCACGCCGGCCCCGGGCGTCTCGCGAAGTCCGGCGAGCTCCCGACGAACCACGGCAACCACCAGCGGCCGCGGCAGAGAGCCGAAACCACTGCCAAGCGCCCGAAGCACCCGGTCGACGGACGGAATTTTGCGAAGCTCGGGTGAATTCATTACACGCTTCCTCTAACCAGGATTCGCGGCTTTGCCGACCTTACGATCCGGCCCACTTCGGCCGCGCAGACCGCTCTCGCGCGTTTGAGCAGCGCCATCACGGCATCACGGTGCTTCGGCGGCACGCATAACAACAGGCCGCCGCTGGTCTGCGCGTCGGTCAGCAACGCCCGGCAGCCCGGGTCGACGCCTTGCCACTCGGTCCATTCATTAGCCGTCTCCAGGTTCTGCCGGCTGCCTCCCGGCACACAACCCCGTTCGATCAGGCCAAAGATCTCCGGACTCAATGCCGGCACGGCGGCAGACTCGATTTCAGCCCCGGCGCCGCTTGCCCGGCACATCGAACCGAGGTGGCCGAGCAAACCGTACCCGGTGACGTCCGTGGCCGCCCGCACCAGGCCGGCTTCGGCGAACTCAGCCCCGACCGTGTTCAGACGCGTCATTGCCCTGAGGGCCCTTTTCTCCAGTGCCCGTGAGCACAGGCCGCGCTTCAGCGCCGTCGTGACGATGCCGGTGCCGAGCGGCTTGGTGAGCACCAGGAGATCGCCCGGTTGCGCCCGGGCATTGGTCAGCACGTTTTTCGGATTAACCAGGCCGGTGACTGCCAGGCCGTAGATCGGCTCCGGATTCCGGATGGTATGGCCGCCCAGCAAAGCGCACCCGGCAGATCGCGCGACGGCCGCTCCGCCCCGCAGGATGGCCACGGTCACTTCGTCCGGCATCGCCTCGGCCGGCACGCCCAGAACTGCCAGCGCGGTAAGGGGCCGGCCACCCATGGCGTAAACGTCGCTGAGCGCGTTGGTCGCAGCGATTCGTCCGAACGTAAACGGGTCATCCACAATCGGGGTAAAGAAATCGACGGTTTGCACCAGCGCCGTCCCCGGGGCAAAAGGAAGCCGGTACACGCCGGCGTCATCTGCGGTAAGGCTGCCGACGAGCAGGTTCGGGTCGCGCGGGGCGCGGGGTAACCGGCGCAAAACTTGCGCCAGGGCCTTTTGGCTCAATTTGGAAGCTCAACCGGCGCAGGACGCCAGCGACGTGAGCTTAAAGATCTCTTCGCGCGACATGTGGATCACCACCTCCTTTCGTTGATTGATCCGGCCGGCCGGGTGCTGCCCGGGAAAGCCGGAGCCGCTGGCGGAGAGGGCAGGAATCGAACCTACCTCACCCGCACCAAGACGGGTCGACAACGGTTTTGAAGACCGCGGGGACCACCAGGCACCCTTCACTCTCCCCAGAAAAGCATCCACAGATGAAACAGATTAGTCCACAGATTACACAGATTAACACAGATTAGAGGGAATCCGCAGAACACGCAGAGAACGTAGATTAGACTTCTTCGATGGTGGCATTCCGCTCGGCGTCTCCGAACGCTGAACCGCACCCGTTACGCGTTACCCGTTACGCGTTACCCGTCACCGAGGGCGTGGCATTTTTCGGCTCGTGGCATTTGTGGCCTTCAAAGAGCGACCAGTGATGGATCGCATCGCGAAGTAATTGGCAGAGGACCCGCGCGGGCGGGACACGTTTTATGGGAATTTTCAGCTTTCTCGGCAAATGGCCGTTGCTCCGGCAAATCCGCCACTGGTCGGATGGCACCGGGCTGGAATCCATGTCCGAAAAGACGCGCGCCCTTAAGCCTCGGGTGCAAGAGGCCGAAGTCGCCCGTTCGGTTTGTCCGTATTGCGGCGTCGGTTGCGGCCAGTTGATCTATCACCGGGAAGGCAAACTCCTCGCCATCGAAGGGGACCCGGCCAGCCCGGTTAGCCAGGGTAACCTCTGCCCTAAAGGGTCGGCTTCCTACCAGTTGCTCACCCACCCGAACCGGCTGACGAAGACCCTTTACCGGGCCCCGCACGCCAAAGCCTGGGTCGAGATCGAGCCGGAGAAGGCGATGGACATGATTGCCGACCGGGTTTGGGAAACGCGCAAACGCGCGTGGAAGACAGAAGAGAACGGCCACCCGGTCAATCATACGACGCGCATTGCGCACCTGGGGGGCGCCACCCTGGATAACGAAGAGAATTACCTGATCAAAAAGCTCTTCACCGCCGGCCTGGGCATGGTCTGCGTTTCCAACCAGGCGCGAATATGACACTCTAGCACAGTGCCCGGTCTGGGCACTTCATTCGGGCGCGGAGGCGCCACGATGGCTCTGCAGGACCTGGCCAACGCCGACTGCATCCTCATCGAAGGATCCTCGATGGCCGAAAACCACCCGGTCGGGTTCCGCTGGGTGATGGCCGCCAAAGAACGGGGTGCCACCTTAATTCACGTTGACCCCCGGTTTTCGCGTACCAGCGCGGTGGCGGACCTGTGGGTGCCGATTCGGGCCGGCAGCGATATTGCTTTCCTGGGCG
>JAFAUY010000323.1 GCA_019243005.1 Verrucomicrobiota bacterium
CGCCAGATCACGGACCGCGTTCGGCGATTCCGGGTCCTCCAAGGCCGGCAGCGCAGGGGTTTCCAGCAGCGCGGCCGCCAGCGCGTCAAAACAATCCCCGCCGCCTCCGCCGGCTCCGGGTCTGGTGATGGCATGGCGCCAGAATCCGATGCCTTCAATCGTTTCGGGTTGCGTCAACAACGGAAGCACGCCCGCACACACCAGCGAGCTTTTGCCCGAACCGCTCGCACCCACGATCAGCACAAACGGCCGTTGCGCCCTGGCTTGCTCTTCCAAGGCCTCCAGCACTTCCCCAACGGCTTTCGTTCTGCCGTGAAAGATCGGCGCGTGTTCGAAATCAAAAAACTGTAGTCCGCGGAACGGATTATCTTTCCAGCGCCGTACCTGCCCGCGACCGCCCACCAGTTGGCGCCGGCGTTCGCCGGAAAGCTGCGTGGAGAGAAAATCCCGGAAATGCTCGCGAAAGAGCTGCTCGAATTGTTCAAGGCTCCGGTAGTTGTTGAACGCACCGATGTACTGGCCTTCGCTATCTTTCAGAAGAGCCTCAAAAAACGCCTGGAGCGCCTTCCATTGCCGGAGAAATTCTTCAAGTTTTTCCGGCGGATCGAGCGGCGGGTTGGGCTGGCTGCGGTTGCGGTACACGTGCAACGCCGGAACACCGGGCGTCTTTTTGCGCTGCGCTTGTGCCCAGGCAATCTCATACTCTGTCCCGGACCGAGGCTCACTCCCGTCTGGCATCCGAAAACGCGGGTGCAACTTCGTCCCAAGACGCGACCACAGGATACAAATGACCAGGTCGAATTGGGCCGTGTTCGGAATCTGGTCCTGGTAGGGAAGTTCCAGTGAAAAGCGTTGGTATTCCCAGAAGTAGGGACAAAGAATAACATCACCCGAGTCCGGTTCGGCAGAATCGCTCGCCTCACTCGATGATTGCACGAGTGGTTCGTCGCGCAGAAGATTCGAATATTGAACACTGACCGGAATTCCCAGTTCTTCCGCCGTCATCCGGACCAGCCGATCCGCGATCGTCCGTTCTGCCTGGACATCTCCCGGAGAGGAAACGAAAACCCGGATGGTCTTCATCAGCTTAAGGAACGGTGAGGTCCTGCCTGAATCCGTTTCCTCACCCAAAACGGCGTTGCCCCGTAAACCGCGAAACCTCTCCGCTCTTCAGCCCGCCACACTCGCAGATTGGTGGGGATGCGTGCAAGAAAAACCGGGATCCGGCAATGGCGTTGAACTCCCGAAGCGTCGCTACCACGGCGAGCCAGGGGTTTTTTCCCCGCGGGTTCTGGCTAAAACAGAAAACTGACACTCGGCGTTGATTGAGTTCATTATGGTGACATGAGCTCCTCCCCCCTTGGTTTTCTGCGCGCCAGTGAGCGCTTGTGCGACGCCGAAAGCGCGATCCGTTTGCCGCAGGGTGACGGTGAGGACGCGATGGTGTTGCGGCGCGAACGGCGGGGACCGATTGCTGACGGGAGAAACCGGCCTGTGCCGCCGGTAAGTCCCGCGCGTCTAGCGCAGAATCGCGCCGTTATTCCGACAGCAGCTCCGCGCCTTCGAGTGCCAGCAGGCGCGTTTTCGTGCGAACCCCTCCCGCCGCCGAAAAACCCGTCATTTTACCATCCGCGGACACGACGCGATGGCACGGCACCAGGAGAGGCCAGGGGTTGGTCGCGAGCGCCACGCCTACCTCCCGCGGTCCTTCAGGACCGAGCGCGAGCGCCTTAGCAATCTGGCCGTAAGTGCCCTTCGATCCCGGTTTGATCGTCTGCGCCTGTCGATAGACCGCTTGCTGGAGAGCGCTCACGCGCGCCCAGTCAAGCGGTGTATCCGCGAAGTCCTGCAGTTTGCCCTCGAAGTGCCGTTGCACACGCGTAATGATCCCCTGCACCCAATCCGGCGGTGATCCCTCAAGCGGCTTCATCCCGCTTTTCCACGCCAGGCACCGTTGCGTAAGCGTTTCGGTCCGTTCGGGAAGCTGGAAGCCAGTGAGTCCGGTCTCGTTCCAAGCGAGGCCACAGGTGCCGAGAACCGTTGGAAACAGGAGGTGGGGCATGGGGAAGAGTTGCAGCTAAAACGAGGCTGACGAGAACTTCGACTGCCGCACGGCCGAACGCAAGGCGATCCGGACGTGACGGCCACCCGTCCGGCGGCACCTGTTGGCATTGGCATCCTCTCTGGAGCCTCGTGTCGGCGCGCCATTCGCTCCCGTCGGGACCCGCCCTTTTCCCTACGCGTTCGTTACGATCGGGACCCGTCCCCGTTCGGACTCCGGCAGCGCCACAAATGACGAAATGCCGTTTGGCACTTTGAGAGAAACTGGCCTAGCCTGATGTCCATGCCATACCCGACTTCTCGAACCGATCGTGCTTGGGAACTCTTTGTCGCCCTCGTGGCTGCCACCAAATCGGCTACCGCCAGCCGCTCGGGAGCTGAAAAAAGCATTGGCCGAATCCTTGGGCCTTTCTTCCTCGAAAGTCTGGCTCGCGAGGCCTATATCGCCGCAGACGCCTTTGAAAAAGTCCACCGGGAAACAACCTCATCGGAACGCCCCCCCGACGAGGGCGACACAATCCCTGCGCTTAGTCCTCAATCGCTCGCCCAGACTTCCGCAACACCGCCGAATGCACAAGCCACTCAGGAGATGGTAGATGCTTTCAGGAAGACAGAGCAAGCCATCGGACAGGAAACCTGACCGCAGTACAAAAACAGAGGATCAACGCACCCTTGCGTGCCCCGTCGCAGCCATCTCCCCGGAACGGCAATTTCGGTAGCGAAAGAACGCTTCGAGTGCCGCGCCGTTCTGAGCCGGCGCAAACAATGCTCACCCGAGGGTTTCGATACCAAACGCGACGGCGGAGCGCACACCGCTGCGAAACCCAGCTCGACCTGACTCGCAAGGTCAGCAGCTGCCCTCCAGGATGATTTTGGTCCGTAAACTTGATGACGAAACGTTCGAGGTCTCGGTAAGAGCCGGTAGCGTGACGACGACCCACCGGGTGACCCTCCGGGCTGCGGACAGGGTGCACTTGGCGGGTATGGAGACGGACGCCGAGCGCCTTGTCGAGGAGAGTTTCCGCTTTCTGCTCGACCGGGAGCCCAATACGAGCATCCTGGGCCGCTTCGATCTGCCGGTGATCGGGCATTATTTCCCGGAGTACACCGGTGAGATGCGGCGGCGGTTCGGTATCCGTTGAGTGAGCCGGGCAGCGTCCTGCCCCAAGCGGTTACCAGCACGGTGGGTCCGCCATCGCCTCAAAGAGCCATCGTGATTTCCGCGCCGAGGGTGACGCCGGTGCAGGCGACCAGTGCCTGCAGAAGCATATCACCCGAGCAAACCGCCAAACCGGTGCCTCCCGTGGCGGCGTGTAAGCCGGCTTCGACGAGGGCCCGGCCTGTGGCAATGCTGCAGGTAGCATTCTCCCCAGCGTGCCTTCAGCGCGAAGGGTCACCAATGCGGACCCGGGGTCGGTAAGATATCTCTGCTTAAGCGGAGCCTGCAGCGCTCGTAGCTGATCG
>JAFAUY010000136.1 GCA_019243005.1 Verrucomicrobiota bacterium
GCATCCGGCGTCTGCCGCGTAGGTGTGGTCATGATCGGATCCTCACCGTGAGTTCCTGGGCGGATATCAAAGGTAACTTGTACGTTATGCTATAGGTTACTTGCGCCAGGGTCAAAGGCGATACGCCGGCCGGAATCGAATGCGTACAGCGCCGGCCGCGGGCTTACGTATTCAGTAAGTATTTCCCGCCCGATACGTAGGCTTGAAAGCAGTGACACAGGTCAGCGCCGTTGTCACCAGCGTGCCCGCGAGGATGGGCCGGGGCAGACGGCCTTGCCATACTACCGCGGCTAAGCTAAGACGGGCCTTGACCGATGCCCCAGCGGATGTTTACGATGATGCTCTCTCTCGCATATCCAGGAATAGTGCACGATGAGAACCGACATCCTTTCGCAGCCCGGCACGCCAGCTTATATATGCTCATTTCCAAAATCCGGCCGTACCTGGCTCCGGTTCATGCTCGCCCATATCTTGGTTTCGCATTATGGTCTACCGGTCGAACTCGACTTCCATACTTTCTTTGCAGTAATCCCAAACGATGAAGGCCATCCCGAGAAGGGATGGCCGGCCTACCGTTTCGGTAACGAGATACCCTGTGTGGCTGCGAGCCATCAAGCCTATGACAAAGAAATTCATGACGGCCATCTGGTGGTTTTCTTGCTCCGCGACCCCCGTGATGTCTTGGTCTCGTTCTGGCTGCACCAGTCGCGTCAGTTCAGCCGGTACACCGGCGATCTGAGCAGCTTCATCAGGCACGAGAAGTACGGCATTAAGTTCCTGGTCAACTACATGGAATCCTGGGTGGATGCGACGCTGACAAAGCGTACGCTGGTAACAACATATGAGGATATGCATGCCGACGTGCCCGCGGCACTGCGGGCGGTGTGCGTCTTCCTCGGCATCCCCGCGAGCGAGGAGGAAATCTTCGCGGCCGCATCTAACGGGTCGTTCCAGCGCATGCAAGCTCTTGAGCTCCGCGGCGGAATCGCCGGTCATCGTTATGACCGGTCAGATAAATCCGCGCTACGCGTCCGCCGGGGACTGGTACGCGGATACTCGGAGCATCTGCGCGCCGCTGACGAAAAGTACATTGGATCGGTCATCGCGAGTGCGACCGCCGGGGTCCAGGCGATGCTGGGGCGGACCGGCTACCAGGCACGCTAGCAGTGGCGAAGGTGGTATGCCGACGCGTACCGGACTGGCCGGGGCGATTCGCCGCCCGCACGTACCAAGTACTCGGAAGTCCTGTGATTGAGGCTATGGTCTCCGCGGGCGCGCGTGCCGCGACACGCCGCCATGTGGTCCGTGATTCCGCCACCGGGCCACTGCGGAGGGTGTTTGCTGTAACGTGTGGTGATTTCGGCTGGCGTGGTTTCGGATGCGGAGAGTGCTGAGGGCGTCGTCATGCGAGATGCTGGCCAGAGGTACTGGAGTGAATCGTCAGCTGTCTGGCGCACTGCCGCCGCCGTTACCGGCGGGCGTGCTCGTGCCGGGTCCCGGCGACGGTGACGGCGCCCGACCGCCGACGGCGATCTGATGGGACGACTCGGCGGGTCTTCGCCCCGCGCGACGGGGACAGCCCGGCCGGCACTCACGCCGCAACTTGACTCGAAATCAAATCCCTGCGGGGAAAGATAACTCCCGCCCGCACCGCGCGGCCCTGTTGTCAGCTGAGTATCTCCGCATGTTACGTACGTCGCACCTTGGCGTTACGCACACAGCCGGACGACGGAAATCGCCGGCCGGCCGCGGATCACGTAGCCGAGCCCGGCGGCCTCGGTCTGCAGTAAGCCGCAGCAAGATAAGTATGTACAGATCTCCGGCGGCCATGCGACGCTGATGGAAACGTATGACAGAGAGCTATCCCGAAGTGCTGGCAATCGAATTGACCGGGTGAATTACGCTAATGTCTACCAAGGTCCTAGTCATCGGCGGCGGCCCTGCGGGGTCGATTGCCGCCACCTTGCTCGCGCAGGGCGGAGCCCAGGTCAAGTTGCTCGAGCGAGAATTCTTCCCCCGTTATCACATCGGCGAGTCAATCTCTCCGTCATGCCGGTCGATCATCGATCTCGCCGGTGCGCACGAAAAGATCGAAGCACGTGGTTACACGGTGAAGCAGGGCATCCTGCTGCGCTGGGGCGCCGAACGAGACTGGACCGTCAACTGGCCGGACACATTCGGGGACGCGGTTCGTTCCTGGCAGGTGGACCGCGCCGACTTCGACCAGGTGCTGCTGGCGCATGCCGAAACCCAG
>JAFAUY010000387.1 GCA_019243005.1 Verrucomicrobiota bacterium
GCCGGGCGGCACCGTAGCCCAGCCGGCATCCTAGGCGGCCAGTTTGATGTACTCCTTCGACGTGGCCCATTCGGCAAACTTTTGGGCCGCAGCCGGCTGCTTGGCCTTTTGGGGAATGGCGAAGACCCAGCTCCAGAGCCAGTGCGACCCGTTGGGCGTCACGGCGGTGGGCGAGTTGGCAAACGCCACCTTATCGGCCACCTGCGACTGGCTTCGATCGTACAAGGGCCCGCCTCCCGAGGTGGCATCGATCCACATGGCCGCCTTGCCGCTGGCGAACAAGGTCAGGTTCTCATTGAAGCCGTTGGAACTGGCCCCCGGCGGCCCGTCGGCTTTCATCAAGTCGACGTAAAAGGTGATGGCCTTTTTCCACTCCGGCGTGTCGATCGTCGGGTGCCACTTTTCGTCAAACCAGGTCCCCCCGAAGGTGTTGATCAGCGTGTCGACGTACGCCATGTTTTCGCCCCAGCCCGGCTTGCCGCGCAGGGTGATGCCGTAGACGCCCGCCCCCTTGTCGGTCAGCGCATCGGCCCACTTCTTGATGTCGTCGTAGGTGGGCTGATCGGGCATCTTGATCCCCTTGGCGTCAAACAGGTCCTTGCGGTACATCAGCATCGAGCTTTCGCCGTAGAAGGGCAGGGCGTAGAGCTTGCCATTGTAGGACAAGCCGTCGCGGATGGACTTGAACACGTCGTCGATATCGTAATCGGCCGGAATGTTGGTTATCTCCTTTAGCCAGCCGCGCTTGGCAAAAATCGGCGTTTCGTAAAGGCCGACAAAGACCAGGTCAAACTGGCCGCTGCCGGTCGACACGTCGGTGGTAACGCGCTGGCGCAGAATGTTTTCTTCCACGACGACCCAATTTAACTTGATGTCGGGGTTTGCGGATTCGAACTTGGGCGACAGCTTTTTCAGTTCGATCATGGCGGGGTTGTTCACCGTCGCGATGGTCACCGTTTTTTGCTGCCCCAATAAGCTAACTGCAGAGAGCAGTATGAGTAGGGGGGAGAACGCGAAACGCTTCATTGAATTTCCTTCTTGGGGGTAGGGAGGGAATGCCCGGCGTCTTGGCCACCTTCGTAAACAGGCACACACCCTCCCCACTCTCTTTCGCCATGACCCGTCCGAAGTCAACGCGATTCTTCGACTTACACGAGAATAAACGGGGGCAACGTTTTCCGGCGAAACCCGGCCGAAGGGGTGCGTGTTTGTGCGCGCATCCGTTGCGTGCTTGTGCGGCGGCATGCGACCGTCTGCAACCCTCGGATTTGCGAGGCATCGGTTCGTCGCCGGCCGGCGGCCCGAGCGACCTTACCGCCGTTTCCAGCCGGCGCGAAAACGCCGAAAGGCATGCTAAATCCTCACCTAACGCTGGACAGATGTGGCCGCAGCGGTTAGGAAGCAGAAAAGCTCCCCTTTCCCCTATAACCCCCCATCGTTCCGTAACCAACTGCTGTTTAACTCAGGAGGGCAGCGACATCACTATGGCATCCCAGCTAACCGAAGCCAATCTCAAGCTGTTTACCCCCAAAGTGCGCGTCCCGACTTACGACCGTCGCAAGGTAGGCCAAAGCATCGTGCATATCGGCGTCGGCGGATTTCATCGCGCCCACCAGGCCGTGTACGCCGACGACCTGTTCCATCAGGCCGGCGAATCCGAATGGGGCCTGTGCGGAATCGGCCTGCTGCCGCATGACGCTCGCATGCGGGACGTCCTGAAATCGCAGGATTGCCTGTACACCCTGGTCGAGCGGAGCGCCCAAGGCGACGAGGGCCGGATCATCGGTTCGATCGGGAATTTTCTGTACGCGCCGGACGACCGCGAAGGCGTGCTGGAAAAAATGGCTTCTCCGGCCTGCCGGATCGTTTCGCTTACGATCACCGAGGGCGGGTACTACATCCATCAGGGAACGGGCCAGTTTGACGAGCAACACCCGGACATCCAGCACGACCTGGCCCATCCGCACGAGCCGCGCTGTTCGTTCGGTGTCCTCCTGGAGGCTCTGAACCGCCGCCGGGAGCGGGGCCTGGGACCGTTTACGGCGATGTCGTGCGATAACATCCAAAGCAACGGGGACGTTCTGAAGAAGATGTTGCTGGCCATGGCCGAACTGCGGGATCCGGCGCTGAGCAAATGGGTGGCCGAAAACTGCGATTTTCCCAACAGCATGGTCGATCGGATTACCCCGGCCACCACCGATGAGCATCGGGCGTTGGTGAGAGAACGTTTCGGCATCGACGACGGCTGGCCGGTGATGACCGAGTCGTTCAAGCAGTGGGTGATCGAGGACCACTTCAGCAACGGCCGTCCGCGGTGGGAAGACGTCGGCGCCCAGATGACCTCGAACGTACTGCCGTACGAGAAAATGAAGCTTCGCCTGCTCAACGC
>JAFAUY010000092.1 GCA_019243005.1 Verrucomicrobiota bacterium
AGCCGAGCAGGGAAGCGGCGGCAAAAACCAGGAAACGGTCAAAGATCCTCATGGGAAAGGGCGCGGTGAGGGCTTGCAACGGACATTCAGGGTTAGTGCGGTACGCCAAAAATACGGGTGTAAAAGCCTTTGTATGCTGTCCCCGCCGTGCCGACGAGCATTAAAACGGATTTCTTAAAGAATTTGGAGCAGTCTGGCGACCTATTTTCTTCGGCCAGACGTAAAACCTTCGTCAGGGTTGGGCTGGATTTATGATAATTACGGAAAATGGGCTTCACTCGACGAAGTCGGCCGTGAAATCGTGCACCGACCTTAGGGCGCCATCGCGCCACTCGAGCAGCTCGGTCGAGCCCGGGTACGGATGGTTCCGGTAACGGGTCAGGACCTCAACGGAGAAACTGCGCAGGTTACCCCCGAGCCGGGGAAACAGCAGCAACGTCTCGCGGTTGGGAACGGCCGCCAGGCAATCGGGGCCGAGCGCCTCGGAGTACCGGTTCCAGGTTTCCGGCAGGAGCAGGACGGAGCTGAGGGCCACGTTGGGGCTGTGGAACTCGAGGGCGCTGAGCACCCCTTTGGCGTTCCGGACCACCTCCGGCCGGAGGGTTGCCGCCAGCTGTCGCGCCGTATCCTGCGCGGCGACGGCCCGGGCGTGCGCGCCTTGTTCGTCGGTAGCGGGGCACGGCGTGAGCCCCTCGGGGCCGAGGTCGTAGTAGGCGATTACCGTTTTGGTGGAGTTGCCGATGGGTTGCTGGCTCGGCTGGTGGTAAAAGGCAGGCTGAATGACGGCGACCGGGCCGGCCCGCAACGCCCAGGGGGCGCAGAGGCTTCCCGCAACCAGAATGCCGAGGAGAAAACGCCAGCCGGAGAACGGTCCCGGTTTGCAGTTTCGCAGAGCCAAGGTACTTCTAATGCCGGACATGATTGCGTTTGTCGAGGGCGATCTCGTTGAGGCTCTGCCTACTCGGGTGGTGGTTTCCGTTAATGGGCTAGGGTATTCGGTGCAGGTCCCGCTCTCAAGTTTCAACCAGCTTCCGCCGGTTAATCGCCGGGTACGTCTCTTGACGCATCTGGTGGTCAGGGAGGACGCGCACCAGCTCTACGGTTTCCTGACGGCTCAGGAACGCGATTTGTTCCTGCTGTTGCTCCAGCACGTGAGCGGCGTCGGGCCCAAGATGGCGCTGGCGGTGTTGAGCGGTATGTCGGTCAGCAGCTTCAAAAACGCGGTCGCCCGGGGTGAGGTGAACCTCCTGGCCCGCGTCAAGGGTATCGGCCGGAAGACAGCCGAACGCATGGTTCTGGAGCTGAAAGATAAGGTCGGGGTTGCCGCCGCCTGGGAGGCCGCGGCGGAAGGGAAAACCGATCAACGAATGGACGATGCGCTTATGGCCCTGCTCTCGTTAGGTTTCAAACAAGTCGAAGTCCAGAAGGCACTGCGCCAGGCGCAGGCCGCCGCGGCGGACGCGGACACGGAAACCCTTATCCGGCAAGCGCTTAAAATTCTGGCCTGATGACCGGCCGGCATATCTCCAGGAGCCGAAGGAAGAAATAGGAATGAATACCGCCCAGGAGCGAGTCACGGCGATTCAGCAGCGGTTTCCTAAAGAGGGCCTGTTTGCGGACAAAGAATGGAACATCGGGCCGGAGCCGTTTTTTATCGAGCCCGCGTTGGCTGACTACCTCGAACGTCTGGGACATTGGCTTTTTAAATTCGTCCGTGCCGCCAATCTCCTTTACCAGCAGTCCCGCCGGGGAAAGAAGCCGGCCTGGATTGCCGAATACCTGGACGCGGGCAAGCCGGAGCGTTTGCGGGACCTCTGGACTACGGCCCGTGCCGACCTGCCGCGCGTGATCCGGCCCGATATCATCCTGACTCAGGACGGCATGATCATTTCGGAGCTGGATTCCGTGCCCGGTGGCATCGGGCTGACCGGCTGGCTCAACCAGGTGTACGCCGATCTTGGTTTTGACGTCGTCGGCGGCCGTGACGGTATGGTGGAGGGGTTCCGGTCGATCCTGCCCCAGGGGGGGATCATCGCCGTCTCGGAAGAGGCGGCCACCTATCGGCCTGAGATGCGGTGGCTGCAGCGCGAGCTTAACGCCCGGTTCGGCCCGCGGTGGGACGTGCAGCCGGCCGAGACGCTCGATTTTCATGCGAAAACCCCGGTGTACCGGTTTTTCGAGTTGTTCGATTTGCCGAACCTGCCGTCCACGCAGAGCCTATTGGAAGCGGCGCACGCGGGAACCTTGCAGATCACGCCGCCGCTTAAACCTTACCTCGAGGAAAAACTCTGGTTTGCGCTTTTCTGGTCGCACCCGCTGCAAACGTTCTGGATCCGGGAACTGAGTGAACGCCATTTCCGCAAGCTTCAGTCCATGATGCCCAAAACCTGGGTGGTGGACCCGGCGCCGGTGCCGCACCACGCGGTGATCCCCTGGTTATGCATTCAGCAATGGGACGAGTTGAAGCATTTCAGTCACAAACAGCGCGATTTCGTGTTGAAAATCAGCGGCTTTTCCGAACGCGCCTGGGGCAGTCGCGGGGTTTACGTCGGGACGGATTTGCCCCAAGCCGAGTGGGCCCGGTTGATTGATGAAGCCAAGGCTTCCTTCCCGATTCAGCCGTTTATCCTGCAACGGTTTCACCGGGGCCGGCTCTTTGAGCAATCCATGTATCAGACCGCCACCGGAATTTTCAGCACGTTCCGGGGCCGGGTTCGGCTCTGTCCTTATTACTTTGTGGCGTCGGAGGATGACGTCCGCCTCGGCGGCATCCTGGCGACGATCGTGCCGGCAGACAAAAAGATCGTGCACGGGATGCGCGACGCCGCCATGGTGCCGGTAGCGGTAAAGCCGGCTACCTGATCTCGACTTCTCTGCCTGCCTGAATCGAGTCGGCGACGGCCTGCACCACCTTCATGTACTGAAGCCCCTCACCAAAGCTGGGTTGGGGGATGATGCTCCCGGGCGCCCCTACGGCCGCAATAAAGTTTTCTTCAACGCTCCAGGACTGCTCGAGCTCCGGTGGGATCGGAATGGGCTTCGCGGAGCCGTTACCGAGGCGGCCGCCGTGGATCTCGTCCCGAGAGAAATCGTAAACCAGCATGCCTTCATTTCCGTAAACCTCCAGGCGGTCAGGACCGGCAAAAGGGGCGATCCCGCTGAATTCCATCACCCCCTCCATCCCGCCGGCGAAGCGGCAAAGTACCGTGACCATGTCGGGAATCCGGATTTCGTAGCCCTGACGAATGGGGTTGATCGTCTTGGCGTGCGCAAAGACGCGGGTAATGGGACCGAACCAGCGTTGGCAAACCTCGGCGTAAATGCCCAGGGTGAGTATGTTCAAGCCGGATAATTCATCACGCTGCCGCCAATGGGGCGGCGCGTCCGGATCCAGGTACGTGCCCGCCAAGCTTTGCAACCGGAGGTGGTGCGGCTGTCCCACGTATTCCTCGGCCAGCAGCTTCTGCATGAAAAGCGAACCCCGCAGCCCGTGCGGGGGAGGGCACACCATGGTCACCAGGTGCGGGTGGCGCTGGGCGGCCACGTACATTTCTTCGGCCTCACTCAGGTTCATCGCCATCCGTGCCTGGCAGAACACGTGCTTGCCGGCCTCAAGCGCCGAGACCGTAATGGTGGCATGAAGGTAGGGCGGCGTCCCGATCCATACGATGTCCGCATCCGAATCGGCCAGAAGCTCCGCCCAGTTGCCGTACGGAACGGCTTCAGGCGCGAACTCCCGGCAGAATGCCTCCGCACTCTCGTAGGTTGAGTTGCAGACCGCCACGATCGATACGTCCGGAATCTGTTTGAGCGCGGGCAAGTGCCGAGATTTGACGATGTTGCCGGCGCCGATCACGCCAATTCGTAATTTGCTGGGCCGTGTAGACATGAAAGGTATTTGGTCAGACAACGGCTGTTCCCGCTTGTTTAATGCTCAACGATTTTACCGGGAATTGGTTATTCGATTCCGATGCTTTCCCGTTCGGAAACGCGGGCCGCCCAGGAGGATAATAATCCTGCATGGTCCACCCCGGCGGGCTGGCAGATCCGTTGCACGCACTGCTCCCAGGTCTCGTGGCCGCCGAGGATTTCGATCTCCACGCGCAGGTAATACACCGGTAACGGAATGGGTTCGATCATCGGGAACCGGACGGCATCTTTCTCCGTGGTGATGACCGCGTTTACGTCGCGGCGCACGCAGCGCTGGAAAAAGCTGGTGAGTTCCTTTTCCGTGTACCGGTGGTGGTCGGCAAAGTGCCGGGACAGTTCGATCTTGGCACCCAGGTCACGCAAACCGCTCTCAAAGCTCTCGGGTGCCGCAATGCCGGATAACGCGCCGATGTACAAGCCGCGAAGGTACTCCAGCGGCAGACGGTCATCCTTGTGGTAGACGTGCCGGAGGTAGAGCGGCTGGTGAGTGCACTCGATAATTTCAGCCGTGCGATTATACCGGCGGATTCGCCGGATCAGGTCGGCGTTTGAGCGACCGTCGCACTTGGTGATAAAAATATAACTTGCCCGGCGAAGGTTCTGCGGCGGCTCACGCAGGGTCCCGCGCGGCAAAAGGAACTCATTGCCGAAAGGCGCCTGCCGGTCCACCAGCACGATATCGAGACGGTGCTTCAGGTTCAGGTACTGCAGGCCGTCGTCGAGCAACAGCGTGTCGACGTCCAGTTCTTTGATGGCGTGGAGCCCCGCCTTGACCCGGTCTTTATCCACCACGACCGACACGCCGGATAAGTTGGTCGCCAGCATGTACGGTTCATCGCCGGAACTGGTCGCGTCGAGCAACACTTTACCGCCGTCAGAAACCACCCGCGGCGGTTGGTCGGTACCCTTGCGCAACAGTTTATCCCACCACGTCCGCTTCTTGCGGTTGTCCACGCTTTTGTAGCCGCGACTCAGGATCGCGACGCGGCGTCCCCCCTTCTGCAGGGCCCGGGCAAACTTCTCCACCACCGGCGTTTTGCCGGTTCCACCCACGGTGAGGTTGCCGATGCTGATGACCAGGCACCCGAGCTGGCGCTCACGCAGAACCCGTTTGCGATACAAGAACAGCCGCAGCTGCACGATCGCCAGGTACAGGAAAGACAACGCGTGCAGCGCCGCTCGCAGCAAAGACGCGCGCACACCGTGACGCCGCTCCAGGATAACCTCGATGGCGTACTGTTCTAATTCGTCCAGCCAGCGCCTCATCTAACCATCACTTAACTTCGCGCCGGCATTATCGACGCCCACGGTACGGGTAAAAGCCGCGCGGCCCGGCGTCGCGGCCAGCATCGCCTCCGCAACCTCCTGTTCGCGGGCCAGCGTCAGGCACGCGATGGTCGAACCGGAACCGCTCAGGAACCCGCCGAGCGCGCCCGCCTCCACCCCGGCGGCGATCACCTCCGGCAGGAAGGGTATCAGCGCCTGGCGGTAGGGCTGATGCAGCCGGTCTGCAAACGCTCCGCGCAGGCTCCGGTAGTTGCGCGACACAAACGCCGCCACCACGGTCGCCGTGCCGGCCAGGTTGTCGACCACCTCTTCGCGCCGGTACGTCGAAGGCAGGACTTTGCGGGCTTCGGCGGTCTGAATCTCAAAATCCGGCACGCACAAAACGACCTTCAGTGCGGGATCGACGCCGTACCGGAGCACCTGGCCCAGGCGACCCTGGCGCTTTTGGACCACCGTAAATCCACCGAAGCAAGCCGCCGCCGCGTTGTCCGGGTGACCCTCGAGCCGGGCGCTGAGTTCGAAGAGCCGTTGCTGATCCAGCGTTTCGCCACAAAGGCGGTTTAAAGCCATTAATACGCCCAGGCGCACCGTTACGCTGCTGCCCAGGCCGCGCGCAGAGGGCACGTCCCCTCGAACTTCAACCCGAAATGGAAAGGGCATCGCGCCGCTGGCGGCAAAAAAGGACTGGGCGGCGGCGGCCATAAACGGTGAGGCGAGCGTTTCGGTTGTCGGCTCGACGCTGACTTCATTGTAAAGTTCCAGCGCAAGCCCCAGGCAATCAAAGCCTGGGCCCAGGTTCGAGGTGGAAGCGGGCACTCGGACTCTCACGGTTGACATAGATGGCAACGCCGACCATTAACCGCCAGGCCGCGAACGTCAAACGTCACCCAACG
>JAFAUY010000139.1 GCA_019243005.1 Verrucomicrobiota bacterium
GAACATGGGCAGGTTTTTCTCCGTGGCCGCGTACAACCAGCTGTTCTGCAGCTCGATCTGGTAGTACGGCTTAAGCCGGTGGTCCCGGAGAATGGCGTAGAAAAATTCGTGCGGAAACATCCGTCGGCCCTCACCATCTGCGGCGACCCATTCCGCTAGAACCGCTTTTTCGATGCGTCGCATGGCTTCACCCTCCGGGATGCAGGTGTCGGTGACGCGGTTGAGGTGCTGGTCGAGCAATGCCTGCTCGTCCCGGGCCGTCAGTTCCCGCCAGTTGGGAATCCGCCGGTAATGATCGTGCGCAACCAGGTTGAAAACGTCTTCCTCGAGGTTTGCGCCGGTGCAGCAAATGCCGTGCACTTTGTCCTGACGGATCATTTCGGCCAGAGAGAGGCCCAGTTCCGCCGTGCTCATCGCGCCGGCGAGGGTAATGAGCATCTTGCCGCCGTTCTCCACGTGTTGCGCATAGGCCTGGGCGGCATCCTTCAGCGTCGCCGCATTGAAGTGGCGGTAATGATGGGCAATGAACTCAGAAATCGGTTTCATGTCGCAGGTGCGGGTTAGAGGGGCAGCGCCCCGCGAATTTAGCAGGAATGGGACGTAATCAACTGCTTTCTCCGGCTCGGGGTTGAACCCGACGGGAAAGCGCGTTGAATGCTGGGGGTGACGATTCGTTTGCAACCCGTATGGCTTGCCGGCCTGGGAGTCGTGCTGCGCCTGGGCAACCTTGCCTGGTCATCCAACGCCCCGGCGCAGACCGCCGGTCAAGGGGCGGTAAGCGACCAGGAGGCGTTGAGGCTGCAAGGCGAAAAGCTGTTCGAAACCCGTTGTTTTGTGTGTCACGGCAGGGAGGGAAAAGGGGACGGGCCGGCTGCCACCGGTCTGGGGGCAAACCCCCGAAACTTCACCGACCCGCAGTGGCAGCAGGCTACGCCGGATGCGAAAATTCGAAAAGTGATCAAGCAGGGCGGCCAATCGGCCGGTGAGAGCGGCGCGATGCCGCCCAATGCCGATTTGAGTGACGCGCAGGTGGATGCCTTGACGGTTTTTCTGCGTAGTTTGAAAGGGTTATAATTAACCCCATCCCCATCTTCCGAAGGGGATGGGCTTTTTGAAAGCCACGTTATGAAGTGCCTTTTATCCGTTCTCATCCCGGCATTCTTGCTGCCGGCGTGGCCGGGTACCGGGGGTTACGCCCAAACTTTGCCGCTCCGCCTCACCGGTGGATGGATACAGGCCGTACCGCCCTCGGCGGGAGCATCCGTCGCTTTTTTCCGAATCGCCAATTCCGCCGACGAACCCTTTGAACTGGCCGGCGCCCGGAGTAGCCTTGCTGACCGGGCCGAACCCATGGTTACGACCCGGGACGCCAAAGGGATGAGCGGGATGGAATCCGTGCCGGCGCTAAAGATTCCAGCGCACGGTGAACTCGTTCTGCAACCGGGCGGCGATCACCTGATGCTCATGAACTTACGCCGGCACCCGAACCCCGGTGAGAAGGTCACGTTGACCCTGATCATCAACCCGGGCCATAAAGAGATGGAGGTTACCCTGCCGGTTCTGCGGCAGGCGCCCAAAGAAATCGAGAACGCAAATGAACACAGCCCTGAGCACCGATAACCCGGTAAACCCGGCATACAAACCGAAAGGCTGGCGCCTTTGGATCGTCGCGGTAACCTTGGTCGTAGCGATCGTCATTTCCGTGTTATGGGGCGCCAGACACAAGGCTCAGGAAGGCTTTTTCGGATTGCGTCTTTTCCCGGCCAAGGAAGCGTATGATTTCACGCTCATCGACCAGAACGGCCACCCTTTTCAACTATCGTCGCTGCGGGGCAACGTGGCGTTATTCACTTTCGGCTTTACGCATTGCCCAAACTTCTGTCCCACCACGTTATCCGATCTCGCCTCGGTGTACCACGCGTTGTCGCCGCGCGAGCAACGCCGGGTGCGCATCCTGTTCATCAGCGTCGATCCGCAGCGTGACACGCCCCAGGCCCTGGGGCAATACGTGCCCTATTTCGACCCGAACATCATCGGGTTGACCGGCCCGAAAACCGAGATCGACCGTACGGCGCAGGCCTACGGCGCGAGCTATGAGATCGGCCAAAAACCGGGGGACGCTCCCGGCGTTTATTTTGTGAACCATTCGACTTTCACCTACCTGGTTAACCCTCAGGGAAAAGTGGAACTCATTTACGACTTCGATAAACTTCAGGACACCGCCAAATTAAAGGCCGACCTCGAACGGGTGTTGAACGAACCGGGTAACTGACTTCCGGCGGCTGCCGGTTTCCCTCCGGCGTACACGACTCATACAGGATTGCGGAATCCAAGGGATTAAAAGAGATGGTTTACGCGCGGTGGGAAAATTACCGCTTTCATCCCTTGGATTCCGCAATCCGTATCACTCGATGAAACGCCCGCTGCGCTGCATCCCGGCCGTCACGATCAGCAGCGCCAGCGACAGCGTAAGCAGAACGAAGGCAAACCGGTGCGCCACCCCGTAATCGAGGTTCTGCACGGCATCATAGAGCGCGATTGACGCGACCCGGGTCTGCCCGGGGATGTTGCCGCCCACCATGAGGACCACCCCGAATTCGCCGACGGTGTGCGCGAACGCCAAAGTTGCCCCAACCAGAAGCCCGCGAGCGGCGAGAGGTACCCGTACGAACAGGAACACTTGCCACGGCCTCGCCTCCAGCGACGCCGCTTCCAGTACCGCGTTCGGCACCCCCCGGAGGGCGGCCTGAAAGGGTTGAACGGCGAAAGGCAGGCTGTAGAGCACGGAACCGAGCACGATGCCTTCAAAGGAGAAGCTGAGCGGATGGCCGAACCACTCGCGCCAGAGTGATCCCGGAAAATGGTTCGGCGCCAGGAAGATCAGGAGGTAAAAGCCGAGGACCGTGGGGGGAAGAACGATGGGCAGGCTGACCACGGCTTCCAGCAAAAGGGCAAACCGGCCCGAGCGCCGGTTCAGCCAGGCCGCCAACGGGATTCCTAGCACAACCAGGATGGCGGTTGTCGTGCCCGCCAACCGAAGGGTCAACCCGAGTTCGTGCCACAAATCGCCCCGCATGCCCTCATTGCCGCGGGGTCGGCTGATCAACCACCGGTGGTTTGAAACCGTATTTGTCGAACGCGGCGCGCGCAGCCGTCGACCTGAGAAACTCGAGGTACGCTTTGGCGGCCGCTTTATCAGCGCCGTGCCGGGTGATCACGGCCGCCTGGTTCAACGGTGGATAAAGCCGGTCATCCACTTCGGTGTACTTTCCGATCCCGCCAAGCCTCGGCGAATGTACCAGGGCAAGCGCAACCAGGCCCGCGTCGGCGTTCTGGGTTTCAACGTATTGCAGCGCCTGCGCGATGTTTTCCCCGATAACAAGGCGCGGCTGAATTTCGTCCCAAAGGCCGGCTTTCTGCAGCGCGGCTTTGGCGGCCCGGCCGTAGGGAGCGTGCTCCGGGTTTGCCATTGCCACTTTCTGCACCACGCGCGCGTCCCGAAGCACCTCGAGACCGCGGGTCAGGTCGACGGTTTGCGGTTTGTTCGTCCATAGAACCAATCGACCCGATCCATAGATAAACAGGCTGGCCTGGACGGCGTCCCCGGTTTTGATCAGCTCTTCCGGGTAATGGACATCGGCAGATAAGAAAACGTCAAAGGGCGCCCCGTTCTGAATTTGTGCAAAAAAGTTGCCGCTGGAACCGGTGGAAAGCCGGACCTCCACATCGCCATGCTGCGCCTGGAAGGCTTTATCCAGCTCTGGGAGGCAATAGGTCAGATCGGCCGCCGCGGCTACCATCAGCGTTTCCGCGTGCGCCGGTAGAAATAACGGTGACGGTATTACCCAGGCGCAAAGCAGCAGGAGAATTTTCGCCGGGAACAAGGGATCGGCGCGACGCGGGTAGGGGAGCGCCGATGCGTCTCGACGGGTTCGAACGTCTTGGCTCATCGTCAGATTGTCGAGTGGCGGGTAACGGGTAACGGGTAACGGGTAACGGGTAACGGGTAACGGGTAACGGGTAA
>JAFAUY010000296.1 GCA_019243005.1 Verrucomicrobiota bacterium
ATGGACCTGCTGCACGAAGATTATTCGGAAAGCATTTCCTGGAAAGACCGTCTTTGGCGCCGCTTGAACCTCAAGAAGTTGGCCATTAGTCGCGCCCAATTCCAGGTACCGTCCGAGTTCACCCGGCAACGCCTCCAGACCGTTTACCGCATTCCGCACGCACGAATCTTTCGGACCTATCTACCCATCCACGATCGACTTAGATCTGGAAACAGGCGCCAGACCACGCCGTTCTTCTTTTACCCGGCAAGACCGTGGAAGCATAAGAATCATCACAACCTCCTGCGCGCTTTTCAGCGTTACCGGGAAAGGACCGGGACCGCCGCGTGGCGGCTGGTGTTGACGGCCGGCAACGACCAACTCACGTGCGACCTTAGGCGACTGGCCGGCGAGTTGAATCTCAGCAGTCACGTGGATTTCATTGGGGACGTTAGCGAGGAGCAACTGGCGGACTACTACCAGAGCGCCACGGCCCTGGTCTTTCCATCGTATTACGAAGGGTTTGGAATTCCTTTGCTCGAGGCGATGCATTTTGGTCTGCCGATCATCTGCGGCCGCGGCGGCAGCCAAGCGGAGATCGCGGGCGATGCCGCCCTTTATGTCGAGGTTGGAAACATCGAAGAACTTGCCGAGGCGATGCGCCGGATCTCTTGCGACGCAGATCTGCGCCGACAGCTGGCCGATACCGGCCGGCGGCGCTTGGCCCATTTTACCTGGCGGCCGGAAGTACAAGCCTTGGCGGATGCGTTCAAGCAGGCCGCCGGGGGTGCACACGCCGGACACCCAATTGGGCGCATGTTTCGCCACGCATTTCTGGCCGGCTTTGACTTGATTTATGCCGTCGTGGCGGCTTTCACGGCGGTGCTTAACCTGACCAAACGAAGGGACGCGAGCTGACAAGAGGGTCTTTTGTGCCGCGTGGATTCCTTGCCTACGAACCAACGGGGCTTGACGTCACCCCGACAGAATGGCAAGAGTCGCGCGGGAGCGTTTTGGCCGGCTACGCCGGAAAATCCCGCTGCTACAGCCTGCATCGCTCGCCAACCTCTAAGGATTGGCGAGCGATGCAGGCTAGGTCCTTGATCCGTTCTGGAGCGCTTCAGACTTGTGAGGGTCGTGTACGATGTCTAAGGCAAACCCAGTCAGAGTGGTCGTTGACCTGACTCCCCTCCTGCCCGGCGGCGCCGATGGCGGCGTTAAACCAGCCATTGCGGAGTTCCTCAAAGGCTTGCTAAATAACCAGCAACCGCGGTTTTCTCTTTTCCTAATCACCAATTCATCTACGGAAGATGAGGCCCTTGACTGGCTCCGAGGTGAAGCGGAAACCGTTTGCGTCGATCGGCCAGGCGCACAGGGGAATCTGCCGGAAACATTTTTCCGCGGACGCCGATTTGACATTTTTTACGCGCCTTTCGGCATGGTACGCTTTCCGCACTCCGGTCTGCCGACCGTTTCTATGGTGGTAGACCTGCTCCACCGGGACTATCCAGCCTCTTTGTCGCCGCAGGAGATACGATGGCGGGAGCGCTATTTTTCGCAGATGGCGATTTCGGCTGACCGCTTTCAGGTGATCTCCGACTTTACCGGCCGCCAGTTGCAGGAGCATTACAAGGTGCCTCGTGAGAGGATTTTCCGGACCTATTTGCCCATCCAGGATCGTTTTGGAGCCGGGCACCTTCCGGAATCGCATAAAACGTCAGCGTATTTCTTTTATCCGGCGAACTTCTGGCCCCACAAGAACCATGAAGTTTTGTTCATGGCTTACCAGCTGTACGTGCGTGAGTTGGGCGAGGAAGCCTGGCACCTGGTCCTGACGGGCAGTGATCCTGGCCGGCAGCGCCAATTAAGGCTTCTGGGTGAGACCCTGGGCATTGCTGACCGCATTGAGTTCCTGGGCCACATCCCGGACGCGGAGCTGGGCCGGGTCTTTGGCGCAGCCTCTGCACTCGTTTTCCCCTCGTTACACGAAGGATTCGCCATTCCCCCCCTGGAGGCGATGCGTTTCGGCGTGCCGATGATCGCTTCGGAAAGCGGCAGCCTTGGCGAAGTTGTCGGCGACGCGGCATTTACCGTCGATCCTCGCAAGCCGCTATTGTTGGCGGAGGCCATGCGCCGTCTTACCCGCTCGCCGGAGCTGCGACAGGCGCTGCGAGAAAGAGGCAAGCGCCGGCTCGCCGAATTTTCCTTCTCGACCGAGCTTTCCCGTTTGGCAAACGCCTTTGTCGACTTGGTAAATGGCATAGACAGGTACACGGTTTCACAAAGAATCGGGCACCGATTCGAGTTATGGCGCGCGCGCCGATTGAACGCTGGCAGCGCGTTAGCCAAACGCGCGTACAGCTTTATTCGGGACCGCGTATGAAAATTGCCATTGACGTTGCGCAGACATGCAGCCCAAGGGCGGGGTGCGGTTGGGCGGCTGACCTCCTGGCGCGGGCCTTAGTCCAGGTCGCTCCGGAACACCGCTTCCTCTTGCTCCACCACTTCGGGACCTGGTTAAATCCGGACACAAGACGGGGCACCCGGATCCATGCGGCGAATGTCGCAGAGCCGCTGGCCAGGTACTCTGTGGCGCAGGCGCGCACGCTTTGGACGCAAGTCGCAGGCGGCAACGCCGGTTTGCCAGGCGACCCCGACATCGTGCATGCCAACTGTTTTCAAGCGCCCTTAGTGGGACCCGCAAAACTGGTGTATACCGTCTATGACATCAGCTTCTGGATCCATCCCGAATTCACCACCGAAGAAAACCGGTTGGTCTGCCAACGAGGCACGCTTGATGCCCTGAACCGGGCCGCAGGTTTGATGTTTATTTCCGAGTATTCCCGGCTCGAGTTCGAAAGCTTGTTTCCGGGCGTTTGTGAACGTCGCGGCATTCAAACCGTCGTGACCCCCTTGGCGTCCCGGTTCCCGGCATTGGAGCGGCCCAGAACGCAGCCGCCGAGCGGTCCTTGGCTCGCCGTGGGTTCCATCGAGCCGCGCAAAAACTACGACCTCATTCTCGATGCGATTGAGATTTACTGGCGGCGGTCACATGTCCGGCGACCGCTGGTGATTGCGGGGGGCGCCGGCTGGAAATCTGCAGACACGCGGATGCGAATCCGGCGTTTGGGGCAAGCGGGGATGGTTCGATACGAGGGTTACGCCAGCGAGGATCGGCTTCGTAAATTGTACGCAGACGGTTTTGCCCTCCTGTTTGCCAGTCACTATGAAGGGTTCGGGCTGCCCGTCGTCGAAGCCATGAGCCAGGGATGTCCGGTCATCAGTACCCGCAACACCAGTTTGCCCGAGGTGGGAGGCGAGGCCGCAATCTGGTGTGATTTGGCGTCGAGCGGCGAAATGGCCGAGCGCATGCTCAGGCTGGAAAATGACCGGAACGCGTATTTGGAGGCTTCGGTAAGATCTTTATCCCAGGCCGGGCGCTTCAGTTGGTCTCAAACGGCCCGTATGGTATGTGATTTTTACACCCGGATCGCGCCCGTTACCCGCGGGCCTGTCGCCGGGATGATTTCGCGCTGACCGCGACGCCGCCGTTTCTACGGCGCCGCTGCGGTTCGGCGGCAGGCCCGCGGGGATGGCGCCCCAGGTCCGGCCCTCTTCAAGCCCCACCGATTCATGCCCGGCACCAGGGAAACGCATCGGCAAATTCGCGCTTTACAGAAGCAGCTTTTCAGGGACGGGTACACTGGCGTATGCGCCGCCTTAAAAGTTATGATCCGCCTGCCCAAGTGCATCGTTACTGCTGCCGAGCAAATCTCATCCTGCAGCGCTAGCGAGACCGCCGGAACCGGTCCCGTTTTATCCGGGATGTTCGTTCCTCGGAATGCCGCTGCCAGACGCATTTGTCAATGAGCACACAAAAGCCGACCTACGTTGTCGATGCGGACAAGGCGCTGAGCAGCGATCCAAAGGAACTATGGGCGTACCGCGGCCTGTTCATGTTGCTCGTCAAGAGGGATTTTGTCGCGGCATACAAGCAGACCGCCTTGGGGCCGCTCTGGTTTTTTTTCCAGCCGTTTTTAGCGTCTTTGGTCTACGTGGCCGTCTTTGGCCAGATCGCGAAGCTGCCTACCACGGAGTTGCCGCCGCTGGTTTTCTATATGTCCGGCATTATCGCCTGGAATTTTTTCTCAAATTGTTTGTCCCAGGTTTCTTACACTTTTCTGGGGAGCGGCGGCCTTTTCCGAAAAATCTATTTCCCGCGCCTGGTGATCCCCTTGAGCCAGATCGGTATGAACCTGCTGAATTTTGCGGCCCAACTGCTTACGCTTTTTGTGGTCATCGCGATCTATAAACTCG
>JAFAUY010000035.1 GCA_019243005.1 Verrucomicrobiota bacterium
CCGAACTGCACCGTCTGGTGGCCGAGGTCGCGCAGATGTCGGGGCTGCCGAAGCCGCGAGTCGCCATTATCGAGTCGGAAGCTCCAAACGCTTTTGCGACCGGTCGTAACTGCGATCATGCGCTGGTTGCCGCGACGACCGGTATCCTGCAGCTTTTGGATGAGCGCGAATTACGGGCCGTCCTTTCTCACGAGCTCGGCCATATCCGCAACAAAGACATACTGGTGGGAGCGGTGGCGGCGACCATCGCCGGGGCCGTTACCCTGGTTGCCCAGATAGCCAGGTGGGGAATGATCTTCGGTGACCGGAGCGCGCGGGACGATGAAGGCGGAGCCGGGCTTATCGGCGACCTGCTGCTGCTGTTCCTGGCGCCCATCGCGGCGATGATTATCCAGATGGCGATCTCGCGCTCCCGTGAATATGGCGCCGACGAGACCGGTGCCGAGGTCAGCCATGATCCGCTCGCCCTCGCCTCGGCGCTCGAAAAATTGGAGGCGTACTCTCAGCGGATACCGCTGCCGGTCAACCCGTCAGTGTCTCATCTGTTTATCGTCAAACCGCTGACCGGCGCGTCTCTGCAAAACTTATTCAGCACGCACCCGCCGACCGCCGAGAGAATCGCGCGTCTGCGGCGCGTGGCCCAACAGATGGGTATCACCGGCGGAGTTGGCCCTGCGGCCAACCGTATCTATGGCCGGTGAGGACCGAAAGCCTGCATCATAATTCCTGGCGAATGAGGGCCGACACGCGCTCCTTAGTTGCTATCCGGCGCGCGGTACGTATCCCGTCCTCCCATCACCGTCAGGACTACCTTGGCCTGAAGGATCTGCTCCAGCGGTATCGTCAGAATGTCTTTTGATAGCACCACAAAGTCGGCCAACTTTCCCGGCGTGAGTGTTCCCTTCACCTGCTCGTCGAAGCTCGCATAGGCTGCATCGCGTGTGAAATGGCGCAGCGCCGCTTCCACGGAAATACGGTTCAGCGGATACCATCCGCTGGCCGGCGCTCCCTCGGGGGTCATTCGTGTTACGGCGCAGTAAATCCCCCGCAGTGCCTCCATCGAAAAGACCGGATAATCGCTACCGAAAGCCTGCACGGCCCCCGCCTCGTCGAACAGCCTGAAGGCATTGGCATGTGAAGCGCGAGCCGGGCCAAGCAGGACCGCATAATTGGTTAGCGTCGTCGCATCGGGATTGGCGAAGAGCGCCTGGGTGGAGGCGATCACGCCCAACTGTTTGAAGCGTGGCAGGTCCGCCGGCAGCGGCACTTCAATATGCTCGACGCGGTGGCGGCGTCCCGCCGTCCGGTTGGTTTTCTCGGCATACTCGTAGGCGTCGAGGGCCATGTGAATGGCCTTGTCGCCGATGGAGTGCAGCAGAACCTGGAAGCCCTCGCGGTCGTAGAGAGCGACCGTTCGGTTCAACTCCTCCTGCGTCCACAGCGAAATACCTCTCGTACCGTCCGTATATGGCTCAAACATCAAGGCCGTTCTGGCATCCACCGTCCCGTCGAGAAAGCCCTTGGCCGAGCCGAACTTCAGAAGCGGCCCGCGGTATTCTTCGCGGAGCGCTTTGTCAGCCGCCATCTCTTCGGCCGTCACGTTCTTTCGTAGCGGCACGGCCACATAAAAGCGGAGCTTGAAATTCCCCTCCGCCAGCATCCGCTGGAAAGCCACGAAGTCGAGCGGATGAAGCCCCGGAGAAACATTTTGGACCGAGGTCAGACCATATGATGCCGCTTTATCCATTACCTGCCTGAGGGCTTCATAGCGTTCTTCCAGCGACGGCTCGGGGATCAACCTTGTGACCAGTCCCATCGCCCCTTCCTTAAATTCGCCCGTCAACTCGCCGTCTGCGCCGTGCTCGATTCGGCCTTTGGCCGGCTCTTTCGTCTCGCGCGTAATACCGGCCAGCGCGAGAGCCCTGGAATTGGCCAGCCCCATGTGGCCGTCCCTCTCCCAGATGAAGACGGGACGGTCGGGAATGATCGCGTCGAGGTATTTGCGGTGAGGCACGCGGCCCGGAAAAAGGGTGTAGCCCCATCCGCGTCCGGTAATCCAGGCGGCCTCTGGATGAGCCTTCGCGTAGTCGGCGAGCCGTTT
>JAFAUY010000038.1 GCA_019243005.1 Verrucomicrobiota bacterium
TGGCCATCCGACTTCGCGCCAAGCAGGTTATACGTCCCCCACTGATTCGCGGGCATTTCCGGTGCAGTGGGTGTCTGGGACTGGTAATTGTAGCTGATGTTCTGACTGATAAAATGCACCGACCCGTCGCAAAAGACGAAGTTCGCACCGCCCGTGTGGTTGCTGCTGTAGGCCCGCTGCGGGTACGCTGTTCCAGACGAAGTCGTATTAAAGCCGTCTTGCATGCGGAAGCACGTGAAGGCACTGATGGCGTAGTACTGCTCCCCCTCGAGCGGTTCCCCCCCATCGTTGACCCCGGCCCACACGGCCGCGAACTGGCCCCCGGCGGTACCAACTTTGGTCGCCCGCTCGCCGCACATGAACGTGTTCGATGTCCCGTCGGTCACTTGCAAAATGTTGTACTGCATGTTCGCCGCGAAGACCCCGCCGCCGGGGGAACCGGCCGTATTTCCGTTGCTTGCGACGTAGTTCGAGATGCCGATTGAGACCGTGCTGGCGGGAACCGTGGTGTTGGTGAACTTGCGGTTGTCGTTGAGGGGTCCGGCCGGGTTGTTGTCCGACGGACAGACGTAGACCGAAATCGGAGTTTGCAGAAGGGCGAGGTTGTTCGTCATTACCGAGTCGAACGTGTTGACGGTGGGATTGAGCTGGTTGTACAGGTTCCCCTGTTCGATGTACGGCAGGATCCAGACGGACCACGCCCAAGAGGGGGCCGGGTCCTGCCAGCCCATCGGGAACTTCTGGTTGGCGTCGTGGTAGTTGTGCAGCGCCAGACCGATCTGCTTGAGGTTGTTGGTACATTTCATCCGCGCGGCGGCCTCGCGCACCTTCTGCACCGCCGGGAGCAACAGTCCAATCAGGATCGCAATGATCGCGATCACCACCAACAGCTCGATCAACGTGAACGCCGAACGAATCGGTCTCGTCGAAGACATCTGGCGACTCCATGAGTTTATGAGAACATCGGTCCGCACTCGGATCGACGCCCGGGTGAGATGCGATCACCGAGCGAACATCCCCGCAGAGGCTAGAAGCATGTTTCGAGAAAGTCAAGTAACGGCCACAATCAGATAAGAAATTCATGTGAAAGGGCCGTTTGATCCGGGCATAGTCCATTCCCGCAAGCTTGCATCCTTGTCTATGTAGTCTACACTCTCGCTGTGCCCTAATTGCACCCCCTCCTCGGGAAAAGAGCCCATGGCCGCACCGACAACGGCGACCGAGTTTTTGGCAATTGTCCGTCAAAGTGGTCTTATTAATGAAACAACTTTCCGAGAATATTTCCGCCACGACGAGGATCTGCCACCGGAACCCTCTGCGTGCGCTACGGCCCTGGTCCGGGCCCACTTGCTGACCCCGTTCCAGGCGCGACACCTCCTCGCCGGGAAGTTCCGCGGACTCAGTTTGGGCCCGTACCGGATCCTCAACCAAATCGGTCAAGGGGGAATGGGGGCCGTGTACCTGGCCCAACACACGGAACTGGACCGACAGGTGGCACTCAAGATGCTACCCGCGGACAAGGCCAAAGATAAACTCGCAATCGAACGGTTCAAGCGCGAGGCCCGGGCCGCCGCCGCTCTCGACCACCCGAACATCGTCAAGGTGTTCGACGTGTTCCACGCGAGCGGGCTCTACTTCATGGTGATGGAGTACGTCGCGGGCAAGGACCTGGAGACCGTGATCAAGGAAAGCGGCGCGCTGCACTTCGCAACGGCGATCGCCCACGTCCTCCAAACCGCCGCCGGTCTACAGCACGCGCACGAGAAGGGCTTCGTCCACCGGGACATCAAGCCCGCCAACCTGCTTCTGTCCAAGAGCGGCACCATTAAAATCCTCGACATGGGTCTGGCGCGGTCGTTCGAGGCCCGGGACCAGGTGACCGAACAGCTCGATCAGTCCGCCCTGGCCGGGACGGCCGATTACGTCTCGCCCGAACAATCGCTCGGGATGCCCCAGGACCAGCGGAGCGACATTTACAGCCTCGGGGCCACTCTCTACACCCTCGTCACCGGTCGCCCACCGTACCGGGGGAACACGGCCCAACTGTTGATGCAGCACCAGTTCGCCGAACCGCCGCGCATGTCGAAGAGGCTGAAATCCACGGTCCCAGAGGCGCTCAACGACGTGATCGGCCGGATGATGGCCAAGAAGAAGGACGACCGGTACCAGTCGGCCGATGAGGTGATCGACGCCCTGACCCCGTTCGTTTCCGGTGGGGAGTCCGGTGTCACGTCGGACACGGTGACTGTCCGAAGGGGCACAACGAAATCGCTGCCCCGCCCGCAGGACCCGTCACACCCGAAGCACTGGTCCCGGCGCCGCTGGGCGACGCTGGCCGGGATTCTGGTCCTCACCCTGGTCGGCGTCGGCGGGTGGATTCTGGCCTCCGGTTCGTCCAAACCGCGGGGGCAATCGGCTCAACAGAACAATGGACCCGGCCCGGCCCCGGCCCCGTCCCCGGCGCCCTCGCAGCCCGAGCCCATACCCGAGAAGCGAGTCCAAATGGCCGGCTATGACGCCGCAATCGGAAACGACGGGATGATGCCCAGTTTCA
>JAFAUY010000371.1 GCA_019243005.1 Verrucomicrobiota bacterium
CGGTTGGACGAAGAGGGTTGGCCCGAGCTGACCGGGGTCGCGACGGGCCGTGCGGTGCCGCCGGACCAGTCACTACCGCGTGGTGTAACGGTAACACAGCGCCCTTTGGAGGCGTTATTCATGGTTCGAATCCATGCGCGGTAGCCATTCCGGCCCTCTTGCGGCAACCCTGCGAAGACGTATTCCGGCCCCCTGGAAATTGCGCGGCGCCGGGTCGCCTGGGCATTTTGACAACGGCTTCGCTGACCCGATATTCCGAGTGGTGAGTAACCTAGACTTGAACAACTTGCTTGAGGATTGGCCGCATGAACCTGGCGCGGTAAAGGCTCGCAAGATCATCGGCAACGACGGTCGTGAAAAGATCCAGCTCCGCATCGACCTCGGCCTGATGCAAATGGACATAACGGGCCGGCCCGATGGCCAGCGCCCCTTCGGCTTTGAATCGCTCTTGGATTACCACCAGGCCCGCGCCCGTGAGGTGGAGGGCCGTGGGGGCACCTATGAACTTGACCAGGCGGACCTGCTTCTCCTCCAGCAGGAAGGTCACCAATATTATCATCGTTACCTGAGCCTGTTCCAGCTGCGTGAATACCCCGGCGTGATCCGGGACACCGAGCGTAACCTCGGCCTTTTCGATTTCGTCTCCGGACATTGCGACGACGAGGAGTTCAAATGGGGAGCTTTTGAGCAGTATCGGCCCTACGTCCTGATGATGAAAACGCGGGCCAGCGCCTCGCTCGAACTGCAGAAGGAACGCTCCTCCCGCGCAATCGAAATCATCGAACAGGGCAAGCAGCAGATCGAACATTTTTATCAAGCCATCGGCCAGGCGCAATGGATCAATACCAGCACCGAGCTTGGTTTTCTTAATGAATGGTTGGTGGAGTTGCAGGAAAACCTGCCGCTCAGCCCGCTGGAGATTATGGAACGAGACCTCGAACGAGCCATCGCGGCGGAAGCGTATGAGCGCGCGGCAGAATTGCGCGACGCGATTCGTAAACTCTCGCACAAACTGCCGGACGAATCCGTCGATCACGGCGCGTAAGGACCGGCCCAGTCAGAAACCGGCTCACGTCACGATTTTTTGCGGATAATCCGCGGACAAACGTCTTTTCCCCTCCGGGGCAAAAACCGGCACCCGGCATTCATGACCCGCTACCCAAGGGTGGGAAACCCTGCAGGTTAATAAACCGGCCCGCTACCCCAATCGATAAACGATGCGCGCCTTGCTGAGATCATAGGCGGACATCTCGAGCTTGACTCGATCGCCCGTGGTCAGGCGAATGAATCGCTTTCTCATTTTGCCCGAAATATGGGCGAGTACAAGGTGCTGGTTCGCAAGCTCTACCCGGAACATGGTTCCGGGCAGGACGGCGACAATTTTTCCTTCGGTAGCGATCGGGCGGTCAACGGACATGGGAAAATCACGAGCCCGCGTTCACCAGATCAGCGCGCTTAATCTAAACCAAGTGGATGATTGGGGAACCGGTACGTGCTCAAACCGTTGCCCGGCTCACCTCGAGCAAAAACACGGGCCAATGGTTTCGCCTAACTTGTATCGTAATGAGAGGTTGTCAAACCTTTGTCCGAGCCGGGCTGCCCGGGTTGCAAATGGAAGCGGTTCATTCATATTCCCGCTTTTACCTTAACGGCCCGGCGCCGGTATCCGTATGATCAAAGTTTTTGTCGTTTTGGCGGTGACGGCCGGCCTGTTCGGGCTCAGCCGGCCTTCGTCTGCGTCTGACGCACCGCAATCGTTGGCGCGGCCGGACGATTTGAAAGCTCTCGAGGCGCTGGCGGAAAAGGACCATACGGTGCTGATCGTCCCGGTGTTCGAAAGTACGCCGGAGGAAATCCGGAGAACCGTCGATGACACGATCGCCCGCGGGAACCGCGAGTACGACGCGATCGGTAGACTGACCGCCGGGCAGGTGACCTTTGCCAATACGATCGAGGCGCTCGACGACATTGCCGCCAGAACCGACCAGGTTATTGGCCGGATTAACATTCTCCAGGAGGCTCACCCGGATCCAGGGATGCGGGAAGCCGCCTTCGACGCGACCCAAAAACTTCAGGACTGGCTGGTCGGCGTGGACTACCGCGCGGACGTTTACCAGGCCGTAAAAGCGTTCGCGGCAACTAACCCGCAGCTTGAGGGTGAGGACCGGCGTTTGTTCGAGGATACCTTGCGCGATTACCGGCGGGCGGGCTTGGACCTGCCCGAAGCGAAACGGGCGGTCGTCGAGAAACTGCGCAAAGAGCTGGGACCTTTGGAGAACATTTTTACCCTTAACATTAATAACGCTTCAGCCCTCGTCGCTCTGACCGGGGAAGAATTGGCCGGTGTGCCGGAAGGCCTGCTGGCGCGCCTCAAGCGCCGGAACGACCGGTACCTCGTCGACGCCAACATCACCTTCGAGGCCGAGGCGATCGAGGACAACGCCACGCCGGAGGCGACCCGCAAAAAGGTTTATCTTGCCCGCGATAATCGGGCCCGGGCGCGGAACCTGCCGCTGCTGGTCAGGATTTTGCAATGCCGCAGCGATATTGCCCGGGAACTCGGCTACGCCTCGTGGGCGGATTACCGGACCGAGAACAGGATGGCCAGAAACGGCGCCACGGCCCTGCATTTTCTCGAGAACCTGAAAGATCGGCTCGAGCCGAAATTCCGGTCCGAGCTCGACCAGTTCAGACGCATCAAGGCCGCCACGCCCGGCCAGGACACCCCCGACGTGAATGTCTGGGATTGGAGATTCTGCGCCGAGAAATTACGCCAGCAACAGTTTCATGTGGACGCGGAGTCGCTGCGGGTGTTTTTCCCGCTTGAAAAGGTGCTGGCGGGCATGTTCGGCGTCTACGAACGCATCTTTGGTATCGACATCCGCGAAGTGAAGGCGCCCTCCAAGTACGTCGACGACCTCAGGCTTTTCGCCGTGATCGATCGGAAAACCCAGGAGCCGCTCGGGCTGCTGTACATGGACCTGTTCCCGCGTCCGGGTAAATTCAACCACTTCGCCAATTTCCCTCTCGTCGAAGGGAAACTGCTTCCCAACGGCGTCTACACGCGGCCGACGGCCGAGTTGCTCTGCAATTTTCCTCCGCCCGATCACGATGGTCTGGCGTTGATGAGCCATGAAAACGTCGTGACCATCTTCCACGAATTCGGGCACGCGATGCATTCCATCCTGACCGAGGCCAAGGACGAGCGTTTCTCGGGCACTAACGTTCCTACCGACTTCGTCGAGGCGCCCTCCCAGATGCTTGAATACTTTGCCTGGGATAAAAACGTCCTGGACGGCTTTGCGGCCGATTATCGTGATCCGGCCAGAAAGATCCCCGCGGAGACGCTCGCAGAGCTGAGGCGGGCGGATCTGGCGACCAAGGGCACTTTCTACCGGCGCCAGCTTTCGTTCGGAATCCTTGACCTGAGATTGCATTCCAACCCGGCACCGGAGCAGTTGGCGCACCTTAATGATTTTTGCAACGGGATCCTGGGGCAGGTCTTCCTTCCGCCTGATCCCGGTACCGCCATGGTCGCTTCCTATGGTCACCTGGTCGGTTACGATGCCGGGTACTATGGCTACGCCTGGGCCGACGTGATTGCCGCCGACATGGCCTCAGTTTTCGAAGAGGCGCCCGGCGGTTACCTGGATGAGAAGGTAGGAGCCCGCTTGCGCAACGAGATTTATGCCCGTGGAAATTCGCGTGACATTACGGTTTCCATTGAAAAATTTCTCGGACGTAAACAATCGGTAGAACCGTTCTTGAAGAAGGTAGGGCTGCAGTAGGCGAACCCGCGGGAACCTCGATGCGCCGGATGCTTGTCAGCTTGATCGGTTGTGCCGCTGCCGTTGTCTGCTGCATCCGCCTGTTTTCAACGGCCCCGGCCTCGTCTGCTGCCAGCCGGACTTTGCAGGAGGCTGACCGGGCAAAAGTCTTGCTCCTGGTTTCAGGTTCGGAGCCGCGCACGCTCGATCCGCAGGAGTCGCAAGGGGTTCTCGAACATCACATCATCATCGCCCTCATCGAAGGCTTGGTCGGCGGCGATGAGAAGGATCAGGCCAGGTGCGTGCCCGGTATGGCCGCAGACTGGGCGCACAACGAAGATTATTCAAGTTGGCTCTTTCATATCGGGGAGGATCGCCGGTGGTCGAACGGCGACCCCGTGACGGCCCAGGATTTTGTCTTTGCTTACCGGCGGATGCTGACCGCCTCCTTCGGTGCAGCCTACGCCGATATGTTGTTTATCCTCAAAGGGGCTGAGGATTATTACCGCGGTAAGATCAAGGATTTTGGGCAGGTTGGAGTCAAAGCCTTGGATGATCACCGCCTGCAGCTCGACTTTGTCGGCCCGACGCCCTACCTGCTGTCGATGTTGCAGCATTCGGCCTGGTTCCCGGTGCACCCGGCCACCATCCTGAAATTCGGTAACATCGACACGCGCGATTCCAAATGGACCCGGCCGGAAAACTACGTCGGCACCGGCCCGTTCCGGATCAAAACGTGGCGCCCGAACGATGTGATCGAAGTCGAGCGCAACCCGTATTACTGGGACCGCGAAACCGTTAAGCTCAACGGCATCAAGTTTTTCGCGATCGAGAACGAGATGACCCAGAACCGTGCCTTTATGGCCGGACAACTTCACAAAACGGACACCGTGCCTTCGGATAAGGTTGCGTATTACCGGCGTAAAAAGCCGGATCTCCTCCGCATCGATCCGTACGAAGGCGTTTATTTCTACCGCGTCAATGTCGACCGGCCGGTGCTGAAGGATGCGCGGGTTAGATTGGCCCTCAGTTACGCCATCGATCGCGAAGCGATTTGCAAAAACATCTTACGGGCCGACCAGAAGCCGGCTACCGGGTACACGCCGCCCGGCATGGCCGGGTACCAGCCCTTGGACAAATTCAACTTCGATCCGGATCGCGCCCGCCGGCTCCTCGCCGAAGCCGGTTACCCGGACGGGAAGGGTTTCCCGAAATTCACCATTCTCTTTAACACCTCGGATGCGCATCGTACGATCGCCGAAGCCGTTCAGCAGATGTGGAAAGAAGAATTGAACATCGACGTAGGGCTCGAAAACCAGGAATGGAAGGTTTATCTCGACACGCAAAACAACAAAAACTATGACATTTCGCGCTCGGCCTGGATCGGCGATTTCATGGATCCGGTAACCTTTCTGAGCATGTGGACCACGGGCAACGGCAACAACGACACGAACTGGGGCAATCCGCAATACGACCGGTTGATCGATGAATCAAACCATACCGGCGACCCGCAAAAGCGCCTGCAGATCCTGCGCGAGGCCGAAGAACTCTTCCTGAATGAGGCGCCCGTGGTTGTCGTTTACTGGTACACGCACGATTACTTGATCCGGCCCTCAGTCAGGAACTGGTATCCGCTGGCGCTCGACAACCACAATTACAAGTTTATTGACCTCGAAACCGGCGCCGGACCGGAAGAAAAGGGTTCGGGCCGGCAAGCCCGGCATTAGGCCACACCGATGTTGAAGGTCATCCTCAGCCGTTTCCTGCAGTTGGTCCCGGTCCTCTGGGTCCTGCTGACCTTGACCTTTTTCCTGACCAAGGTCGTGCCCGGCGGTCCGTTCAGCGCCGAACGTCAGGCCACGCCGGAAGTGATCGCCAAACTCAATGAGTACTACGGCCTGGATAAACCGGTTTGGGAACAGTACCTCGCTTATCTGAGCAAGGTAATCCGCTTCGATTTCGGGCCTTCTTACACCTACCAGAGCGATTCCGTAACCGAGGTCATCGCGCGCGCCTTTCCTATCTCGCTGCAAATCGGAACGCTCGCTTTCCTCATCGCCTTGCTCATCGGGATCACGGCAGGAACGATTGCGGCGGTTAACAAGAACAAAGTCTGGGACTATTTTCCCATGTCGCTGGCGATGGTGGGCATTTGTTTGCCCACGTTCGTCATGGGACCGATCCTCGCCCTGGTCTTCTGCCTGCAGCTGAAGGTTGCCCCGGTAAGCGGCTGGTACGGTCTTGACTATGTCCCGCTGCATCCGGCGGTGATGCCCGCCCTTACCCTGGGGCTGTTCTATGCCGCCAATATCGCCCGGCTTACCCGGGGAGGTCTGCTTGACGTGCTGAACCAGGATTTCATCCGCACGGCCCGGGCCAAAGGTCTGCCCGACCACCAGATCATCTTCAAGCACGCCATGCGCGGCGGCTTGCTGCCGGTCGTTTCGTTCCTGGGACCGGCCTTTGCCGGCCTGATCAGCGGCTCGTTTGTGGTTGAAAAAATTTTCAATGTGCCCGGGCTCGGGCAGGAGTTTATCA
Source organism: Verrucomicrobiota bacterium (assembly GCA_019243005.1). Lineage (GTDB taxonomy): Bacteria > Verrucomicrobiota > Verrucomicrobiia > Chthoniobacterales > JAFAMB01 > JAFBAP01. The sequence goes on from JAFAUY010000371.1 coordinate 6,306, forward strand.
AGTCGGTCTTTAACCGCGACTATCCTCTGATCCTGGGAACCGTCATCTTTTTCGGCACCCTGATCGTGATTTTTAACCTCGTGTCGGACGTCGCGCAGGCGCTGCTTGACCCGAAGAGCCGCCGATCACCATGAGCCAGACGGCAATCAGCTTTCCGGGTGCCCGCGACACCGGCACCCACGCAGAAGAAGCCGTGGCCGGCACCTCGCTCTGGAGAGATGCCTGGTATCGTCTCCAGCGGAATAAGCTGGCCCTGTCCGGCCTGGTCTTCTTCCTGGCCATGACGCTCGCGTGCGGCCTCGGCCCGCTTTTCACCGGCTACACCTACGAACGCACGGAACTGAGCCTGAAAGCCAGCGCCCCGCTGCAACCGATCATCGAGCGGGTCGGGGCGCGGAAGGCCGGGGAACCGCGTCGCGATGGTATCGCGTTATCTACATTGGAAGACGAGTTTTTGGATAAGCCGGAAGCGGATCGCCAGGCCATCGCCGGAAAGATTGCGCACGGCGACACTTACCGCGACAGCCGGTACACTTATCAGCTGACCAGCCGGCGACACCTCTTCGGCACCGATGCGCTCGGGCGCGATCTGCTCACTCGCGTGCTGGTCGGCGGCCGGATCTCCCTGGCCGTGGGTTTTGCCGCTACCCTGGTTTCGGTGATCATCGGCGTGCTCTGGGGCGCGGTTGCGGGTTTTGCCGGCGGCAAAGTCGACCTGGTGCTCATGCGGGTGGTCGATGTCCTTTATGCGCTTCCCTTCACGGTGATCGTCATCCTCCTGATGGTGACCTTCGGCCGCAATTTTATCTTGTTGTTCGTGGCCATCGGCGCGGTCGAATGGTTGACCATGGCTCGAATCGTGCGCGGCCAGATCATTTCACTCAAACATCAGGAATTCGTCGAAGCAGCCGTCTCCCTCGGCCTGAGCGAGCGGCGCATCATCTTGAGACACCTGATACCGAATGTCCTCGGGCCCGTGATCATCTACACCACCCTGACCGTGCCGGACGTGATGCTGCTGGAAGCCGTCCTCAGCTTTCTCGGATTGGGTGTGCCGCCCCCGATGAGTTCCTGGGGCGCCCTCCTCGACGATGGCGCGCGCACGATGGAAACTTCCCTCTGGCTGCTGCTCTTCCCGGCCCTTTTTTTCTCTTCAACGCTCTTCTCGCTCAACTTTCTCGGGGACGGCTTGCGCGACGCGCTCGACCCGCAATCTTCGAAAGACTGATTTTCCATGCCGCTCCTCAGCGTCGAGAACCTCAGAACGTATTTTTACACGCGGGCGGGCGTCGTGCGCGCCGTTGACGACGTCTCTTTCTTGCTGGAACCGGGCGAAACGCTGGGCATCGTCGGCGAGTCGGGCTCGGGCAAATCCGTTACCTGCTACTCTATCCTCGGGTTGATCCCGCAACCGCCCGGGCGCATCATGGGTGGGCGGGCGATCTTCGATGGGGTCGATCTCCTGGGCTGCGATAAGGAGCGACTTCGGCTAATTCGCGGCAAACGGATCTCGATGATCTTTCAGGACCCGATGACCTCGCTGAACCCCTACCTGCGGGTGTCGGAGCAGCTGATCGAGCCTTTGCTGGTGCACGAAAAAATCAGCCGCCGCAAGGCCCTCGACCAGGCCGTTACCAGTCTCGAGGAAGTCGGCATCCAGGATGCCGGGCGACGCCTCCACTTTTACCCGCACGAATTCTCAGGCGGCATGCGCCAGCGGGTGATGATCGCCATGGCGCTGATCAGCCGGCCGGAGGTGCTGATCGCGGATGAACCGACGACGGCGCTGGACGTCACCGTGCAAGCGCAGATTCTGGAGTTGATCAAGCGGCGCCAGCGAGACCTCGGCACCGCGGTGATCTTCATCACGCACGACCTTGGGGTCATCGCCGCTTTCTGCCGGGAAGTTTACGTGATGTACGCGGGCAGGATCGTCGAGTCTGCCGCCACCGGGGAAATCTTCGCGCGCCCGATGCACCCATATAACGCCGCCTTGCAGCAATCAATTCCGGCGCTCCATCAAAAGGGCAAGCCGCTCTTTACCATCCCGGGCTTGCCGCCGGACCTTTCCAAGCCGTTGCCGGGTTGCCCGTTTTCGCCCCGTTGTACCTACGCCGAACCGAAATGTCGCGAACAAGCGGTAACGTTGCAAACGATGGCGGAACGGCACCAGACGGCCTGCCTCCGGTACCAGGCAGGTGAACTCAATGACCTCAGGGCTGCAGTTGGCGTATGAGCCGGTTCCTTGAACTCAACGAGCTCAAAACCTATTTCCCGATCTTTCTTGGAACCGTTTTTCGCCGGGCGGCCGGGACGGTAAAAGCGGTGGATGGGATCCAGCTCGATCTGGAGAAAGGCGAAATCCTCGGGCTGGTCGGCGAGTCCGGTTGCGGCAAATCCACCCTGGCCCGCACCGTTATGCAGCTGATCCGGAATACCGGCGGCGCGGTTTATCTGGAAGGACGCAACCTTTCAGAGCTGAATCCGCGACAGGTGCGGGCAGAGCGGCCCAATTTTCAGATGATTTTCCAAGACCCGTACGCTTCGCTCAACCCGCGGATGACGGTTCACGACGCGTTGGCCGAAGCCATTCAAACGCGGGGCAAACTGCGGAAGGCGGTGTTGACACAAAAAATCGCTGAGTTGCTTACCACCGTCGGTCTGCCGCCGAATCAGATGCGCCGTTACCCGCATGAATTCTCCGGCGGACAACGCCAGCGCATCGCCATCGCCCGGGCGCTCGCGCCCGAACCGAAGCTGATCATTGCGGATGAACCGGTGTCGGCTTTGGACGTTTCGATCCAGTCCCAGATCATCAACCTGCTCCTGCGCCTGTGCCGGGAGCGGCAGCTCACGATGATCTTTATCTCGCACGATATCTCGGTGGTAAAATACATTTCGGACCGGATCGCCGTGATGTACCTGGGCCGCCTGATGGAGATCGGTCCGGCGGCCGCTGTGGTCGAGACGCCGCTGCATCCGTACACCCGTGCCCTGGTCAGCGCGGTGCCGATTCCCGACCCGATTCGCGAGCGGGCGCGCCAACGCATCATCCTGCAAGGCGACCCGCCCTCACCGTTGGACCCGCCTTCCGGTTGCGTGTTTCATCCGCGCTGCCCTTACGTCAAAGAAGCCTGCAAACGGGCGCGCCCGGCCCTCGAAGAAAAATTGCCCCAACGCCGCGCCGCCTGCATCCGGATCGGCGAGATTTAGCCTGAACGACGATGACGAACGGGGCGAACGCCCCTGAAATGTCGACTGCTTCGAGAAGCCGTGACGTTCCGCCCGACCCGGCTAAAGCCCCCAACCAAACCGAAACGGCGGGTCCGGCTGGACGCCGCTCCAAACGAAGGGCGAAATCACGCCCAAGCGCGGCTGGGCCAGCTCCATCACCCAATAAAGGCAGCAACCCTGCGGGTCGCGCGCCACGCCGATCCCCAAGTCGCGGACGGCCGCCTCGACCAAATTGCGGTAATGCGGGCGGCTGGCCACCCAGGCCGCAAACGCGGTAGCGGGCGTCGGCCGGCCCGCGGCGATGTTCTCGACGATGAAGGACCACATGTAACCGGCCTGCCAGGCCCGGGAACCCGGCGTGCTTCCCCCGCCGAACCAACGCCCGCCGAGACCGCCGTGCCCGAAGTAATGGTTCCGGGCCATCTCCGCGGCGTGCGCGCCCGCCGCCCGGCACAAAGCCGGGTCTAAGCGCACCGGGCTCAAACCCCGGGATAGGCGCAACGCATTGGTCCACCGCTCGAACTGCGCCGCCGCTTCCCAAGCCGCTGCGCGGCGGGCCGTAGGCGCCGCGCATAACGGCCCGGGCAAAGCAAAAAAAACGACCGACAAAAAGCAACCCGACAAAATCAATCCTTGGGGAAACGTGTGCATAGGGTAGAACTCCAAACGCCCGGATCGATACAATTCGTCATAGTTTTAATATCAGAAAAAAACGGGCGGGTTTTGCGCCACCCGCCCCCAAACTCCAAAACCCCCTTGAACGGGAACCCCTTACAAAATCACCGCTACTGCTCGTGCGGCTCGTACGGGCCCTTCTTCATCACGGCGCGGGCCATCATGGGGCTATCAAGCCGTACACCTTTTGCCAAGCCTTTATACCGAAAATGATGCCATTTTGGCTCGCATTGCTCGCCCGTGAAGGGCTTGAGCTTTACCCGCCTCTTGCCACTCGTTTTAGCAAGTGATTCTGCTTCAAGTACTTGCCCTGTAAACGTTCAGATGGACGTCTCCAAAACTTTCAGACTGTGCAGCAAAAAAGATCCGGGTAAAGCTTAGCCTCAAAGGCGGCAACCGACCGCGGGTGAAGTCAGTCGGGTTAGAAACGTTAGGCGGCATCGCCGGTCGCTCCGCTCTTTAGAGAGGGACTTTTAGTCCCTGGGTGGGGTATTCTAACCTGGAAGGGACCTTTAAAAACGGTTTGCGTCCCGTCCGCCACCCGCCACCCGAAAATGTGGGCAAAGACCAGCTCAACCATCTTGAGAATGGGTGTAACGCAGGGTCATCGGCGAACGACGGCCGCATCACCCGGGTCAATGCTCCACTACGCCCGCGCAATGGTTTACTTCAAAAGACACCTGGTTTCGCGAGTTCAACGTCGACACCCGTCGGGCGCCGATGAGCATTTTGCTTGCAACGCCGCGCACCCGGCCGGCCGAGACCACGCACGGAATACCGCCGAAATCTATCTCAAGGTGGTCGACATAGCTGCTCTCCCGGACGTTTCGATAGTCGCCAAATTTCCCTGCCATCATCGCTTCGAACAACGCCTTGGTCAGGTAGTAAGCGGCCAGTTTCTTGTCGATGCGCCGATAATCAACCACCGTGTTGGTGGGAGGAGGCTTCTTAGGTTGAAAGTTCGACTTTACTTGTACGCCGTACCTCTCCAGTGCATCCCACCGGTCGGTTTCCGGCACGCCTTGGAAGGTCCTGCGCCTTAAAACCTTGGCCGCGTCATCGCCTAAATGTTTATTCGCGAACCAGTTTGCCCGGCCCGGATCCAGAACCTTGAGGTAAATCCGGTAAGACACCGGGGTGCCGAAATGGCTGGACACGATCCAGGCTTGAAAAGTGAGCGATTCGCGGAACTCGACCTGCATGGTTTGCACCGGCTTCTCTTTTCACCCCTTAGACGTACCCCCCGCGAAGGTTTGCCAAACCTTTACGGTCCCCGCCTGCCGCTCTGGGAACTGGTCCAGAAGGCGCACGTAACGCTTAAGCCTTGCCGGACCGGCCAGGGCTTATGAGGATAGCGGGCGGCGACGCGGCAACGCCCGCTCGCCCGACGAGCGACCTGCCACAAAATCCAACGCGCCCGAGCCTGCGGGTCCCGCACCGAGGGTGCCCAGCGGCAGCGGTGGCCCGCCTCGCGTGGCTTGGCCCGTCTCAATCGATTGAGCAAACGTTCATGCTTGATTCAAAAACTCGCCAGGTATAACAATCGAGGCCAAATTGGTCTTACCGATTGACCCCCCTTCCCGGCAGGGCAAGCGCCGCCCCTTGCCGGGATGATAATCCACCATCGCAGCGCCTTGATAATAAGATCAGCCCAATGAAAGCTGTCCGTTTGTTCCCCCGCCAACGCATCCTTACCGCTCTGCTTGGAGCGATCGCCATCGCCGGCCTGGTTGAGACCGTGCCGGCTTCGGCCCAGCAGAAACCTACCATCCCGCTCATCGTCAAGGATACCACGTCCTTCTTCTGGCAGATCGTGCTTGCCGGCGGTCGCAAGGCCGGCAAAGACCTCGACGTCAACGTGCCGGAACTCGGCGCCCAGTCCGAATCCGACATCAACGGCCAGATTTCCATCCTTGAGAACGCCGTCTCCGGCCACCCGGCGGCTATCGTCATTGCGCCGACCCAATTCGCCGCGCTCGGTAAGCCAATCGATGAGGCCGCCAAAAAGGTCAAAGTCATCGGGATTGACTCTGCGGCTGATTCGAAGGCCTTCACCTCCTTTCTCACCACGGATAACGTGCAGGCGGGCCGGGTCGCTGCCGACGGCCTCGCCGCGGCCATCGCCGCCAAATACGGCAAACCCGAGGGTAACGTGGCATTAATTACCTCGTTGCCCGGCGTCGGTTCGCTGGATCAGCGCGCCAAGGGTTTCAAAGAGCAGCTCGCGGCCAAATACCCCGGCCTGAAACTCATCGCGGACAAAGTCGCCGACGGCCAGGCGACGACCGCCTTGAACATCATGACCGACCTGATCACCGCCAATCCCGACTTGCACGGCGTCTTCGCCTCGAACCTGATCATGGCGCAGGGCGCGGGCCAGGCGATCGCCGAGAACAAGCTCGCGGATAAAATCAAACTCATCGGCTTTGACTCGGACGACAAGCTGGTCAAGTTCGTTAAGGATGGCACCATCGCGGCCCTGGTTGTGCAGGATCCGTACCGGATGGGGTATGAGGGCATCAAGACCGCGCTGGCCGCATCCAAAGGCGAGCAGGTCCCGGCGAATGTAGACACGGGGGTGAACCTGATCACCAAGGAGAACATGGACAGTCCCCGTTCCCAGGAGCTTCTGAACCCGAAGATCAAGTAAGTAAATAAGCCGGGGGTTGCCTGCGAACCAAACCGCCCGGTGGCCCCTCCTGGCTCATGATCAGTGGTAATCAGCCGTCGATGCACCAGACGCAACCGGGCACCGTCCGGGGTGACAGCGACCCAAAGGCGGGCACGGCAGCCGCCGTGCCGATCCTGGTCCTCAAGGGACTCGACAAACGTTTCGGCGCCACCCACGCCCTGAAGCACGTGGATCTCACCTTCGAAGCGGGGGAGATCCACGCGATCGTCGGTGAAAACGGCGCCGGTAAATCGACCCTGATCAAGCTGCTTACCGGCGTCTACCCGCGCTCGGGCGGTGAAGTGTTTTGGGAAGGCAAACCGGTTGCGCTTGCCACCCCGCATGAAGCGATCGAACTCGGCATCAACGCGGTCCATCAGGAAGTCGTGCTCTGCCCGCACCTCTCGGTTGCCGCTAACCTGTTTCTCGGCGATGAAAAAGTGCGCTACGGGCTGCTGCAGCACGGCGCGATGGTGCGCGAAGCTCAAAAGATTCTCAACGGGATCGGCTTCCAGCTGCCTGCCGGCGCCTTGCTGTCCACCCTTACCATCGGCCAGCAACAGTTAGTCGCGACCGCGCGCGCGACGACGCGCGGCACGCGTTTCCTCATCTTCGATGAGCCGACGGCTTATCTCACCCGGCAGGAAGCCGCCCAGCTCTTCGCGCTCATCCGCCGGCTCAAAACTCAGGGCGTCACCATCGTCTACATCTCGCACCGGCTGGAAGAAGTCTTCCTGCTGGCCGACCGCGTTTCGATCCTGCGCGACGGCCACCTGGTATCAACCCAGCGCGTCGCCGAGACGAACGAGGAGAAGCTCATTGCGGGCATGATCGCCCGCGCGATCGAGCAGATCCATTACAAGGAGACGATTCCCTTCGGCGCCGAGATCCTGCGCACGGAAAACCTCACCGGCAAAGGGTTCGAGGATGTCTCGGTGCGGGTTCGGGCGGGCGAGGTCATCGGCCTCTACGGATTGATCGGCGCCGGCCGCAGCGAGTTTGTCCAAAGCCTGTTCGGCCGGTATCCGAAAATCGGCGGGCAGATTTTCTGGAAGGGCCGGCCGGTTGACATTCGCAGGGAAAAGGACGCGATCTCGCTGGGCATCGCCCTGGTGCCGGAAAGCCGGCGCGATCAGGGCTTGTGCCTGAACCTCGGAGTCGGGCTCAACCTCAACCTGCCCATTTACAAGCGCCTGACGAAAGGCGTCGTGATTAACCCGCTGGCCGAGGCGGCCGCCGCTGACCGCCAGATCCGCGACGTGCAGATAAAAACCGCCTCACGCGATGCCCTCGCGTCGAGTCTTTCCGGCGGCAACCAGCAGAAGATCGTTATCGGCAAATGGCTGAACCATGGGGCCCAGCTCTTCATTTTCGACGAGCCGACCGTCGGCGTCGACGTCGGCACGAAGGCCGAAATTTATAAGCTGTTTGCCAAACTGCTGAAGGCCGGCGCGGGAATCATCCTGATTTCCTCCTACCTGCCGGAGGTTTACGATCTGTCCGACACGCTGCACGTGTTTCGCCGGGGACGGCTGGTGGCCAGTCATGACAGTAACCGGACGGCCGAGAAAGTGTTACACGAGAGGATCCTAACGGAAGCGATCGGCGTCTGATGGCTATAATAACAACCAGAGGCAGTGTTATGGAGGTTAAGCAAAATGAGCGTTGAAGCGTCAGAGGCAGTGCCGCTGGCCGCCACCAAAAGGCGGGCGCGCATCGGCACGCTCCTCAGCCTGACCCTGCTCGTGCTCCTCGCCCTGATGTGGCTGGCCCTAGCGCTGAGCACGAGGAGTTTCTGGACTTACAACAACATCAGCAACCTGCTGCGCCAGGGCGCGATGACCGCAATCCTCGCCGTCGGCGAGACTTTCGTCATCATCACTGCGGGCATCGATCTGTCGGTCGGCGCGATCGTCGGCTTCACCAGCGTCATCATCGCCCTGCTGCTGACGCATGGTTTTCCGATTTGGGCAGCCGTTATCATCACGCTCGGCATCGGGCTCGTCATCGGCATTTTCCACGCCTTTGGCATCAGCCGCCTCGGCTTGCCGCCTTTTATCATGACCCTGGCAACCCTGACGGCGCTGCGCGGCATCGGCCTGCTCATGACCAATGGCGCCACCATTTCCATCACCAACGATCAATTCACGGGCTTTTCGCGCGGCGATTTTCTCGGCGTGCCGAATCTTTTCTGGATGGTGTTAGTCGTCGCGGTTCCCTCCTATGTCTTCCTGCATCATAGCCGCTTCGGACGCTACCTCTTCGCGATCGGCTCCAATATGGAGGCGGCCCGGTTGTCGGGTATCAACACGACAGGGATGCTCTACATCGCCTATACGCTGTCGGCACTCTGCGCCGCCTTTGTCGGTATCCTGCTCGCCGCACGCATCGGCATCGGCAACGCGACCCAGGCGGAAGGATGGGAATTGCAGGCGATCGCCTCATCCGTGATCGGCGGCACCAGCCTTTTCGGGGCCATCGGCTCGGTGCACGGTCCGCTGCTCGGTTCCTTCATCCTCACGACGATCAATAACGGGGCCAACCTGCTGAACGTGAATTCTTTTTGGCAGCGCATCATCACCGGCGCCCTTATCATCGTGATCGTCTATTTTGACGGATTACGCCGTAAAAGGCGGTAAGTGAAATGTCACAAGCCGAAAAATGCCACGAATGCCACAAATGAAGAGAGACGATCATCCGCCGCACACGCCCAGACGGTGCCATCGCGGAACCGCGGGCGTGGCGGATCCGCAGAACACGCAGATAACCCAGAAAAGGCATCCACAGATCCTACGGATTACAAAGATTAACATAGATTGAGGACACACGGCAGGCACAGCGTCTCTTTTACCCGACACTCGGCACCCAACACCCGCCACGCCCGCTCCTCATTTGTGGCATTTTTCCGCTTGTGG
>JAFAUY010000078.1 GCA_019243005.1 Verrucomicrobiota bacterium
GCGGGTAAGCGTGCCGGCTTCGCCCTCCGGGCGGCCGACGTTCTCATAATAGGCAAACACCGAAAACTTACGCAGGTCCGGAAACGCTTCGCGCAGCTGAAACCGATGGGCGAGCAGGCTATGCCGGCCCGAGCAATCGAGCACGTAGCGGGCGGTCACCGTCGAGTTCGCCGGACCGGCGCCGCCGGTCCGAAGATTTACCCCGTCCGGGTAGAATTCCACATCCTGAACGGCGGTTCGTTCCCGGACTTCGCACCCGAGTTCCCGGGCATGATCGAGCAACACCTGGTCGAACTTCGCGCGTTCGACCTGGTAAGACGTCTTCCATTTCGGCCGGAGCCCGTTACGGAAAAGGAATTGAAAACGTGTGCCGCACGCCGAACAGATTTCCCCGCCGTATTTAATCAGGAACCCGCCCTGATCGAGCTTGGCTTTGACCCCGATCCGCTGCAACGTTTCGCAGCTCGCAGGCACCATCGATTCGCCGACGCGAAACCGCGGGAAGGCCTCTTTCTCCAGAATAATGACGGATCGCCCGGCCTGGGCAAGAATCGACCCGGCGACGCTGCCGGCGGGGCCGGCCCCGATGATCGCGACGTCAAAACTGGCCTGCATGTAGGTTAACTGGTATGATCCTGATGTTGTCCTAGAGTTTCGATCGAACTTCGGCACTTGCCCGGTTCTTATCTCATTTGCATCATTTGCCAAATGTACGTTCCGAAATGAGCGGCGCCCGCGGGGGTTGGGCGAACGGTGTCGCCCAGGGTCGGCGGGTTAGGCAAGGGTACGGCTGGCCGCGGCAAGGAACGGCGGCAAATCCTCCACCAAGCGGCTGAACACCTCAAAATCGACCTGTTGCTGGCCGTCGCTGAGGGCCTCAGCCGGGTGCGGGTGCACCTCGATGAGCAAGCCGTCCGCGCCCATCGCCACCGCCCCCCGGCACAAAACCCGGACGAGGTCGGCGCGGCCGCACCCCTGGCTCGGGTCGACGATTACCGGGAGGTGCGACTCTTTTTTAGCGATCGCCACCGCCGCCAGGTCAAGGGTGTTGCGGGTGTAGGTCTCAAAGGTGCGGATACCGCGTTCGCACAGCAACACGTTGGGGTTCCCATTGGCCAGGAGGTATTCCGCGGCCAGGAGCCATTCCTCGATCCGTTCGCTCATGCCGCGTTTCAAGAGCACGGGTTTCCGCGAGCGGGCGCATTCGATCAGGAGCCGGTAATTCTGGGCGTTACGGGCGCCGATCTGCAAAATGTCGGCCGTGTCACCCACGAGTTCGACGTCGCGCTCACTCAGCACCTCGGTGATGATCTTGAGGCCGGTTTCCCGGCGTGCCACGTCCAGGAGGCGAAGACCTTCTTTGCCCAGGCCTTGAAATTCGTACGGCGAAGTCCGGGGTTTGTAAGCGCCCCCGCGGAGGATCTGTGCCCCGCGCGCCTTAACCGCCCTGGCCGTGCTCAAGAGCTGCTCCTCCGATTCGACGCTGCACGGGCCGGCCATCAGGGCGAAATGCCCGTTGCCGATGCGCACCCCGTCGACGTCAACGACGGTATCGCCGTCCTGCGATTCGCGGCTGGCAAGCTTGTAGCGCTTTTGGACCGGCATGACCCGTTCGACCTGGGGCAGCACGATCAATGATTCGAGCGTGTGGTGGGTACGCTCGTCGCCGATGGCGGCCACGACGGTCTGGAGCTCGCCGTAAATGGGGTGGGGCTTGTACCCCAGCTTGGCGACTTCGTCGATGACCTCTTCGACCTGCTCCTTCGGCGTTTTTGGCTTGAGAATAACGATCATGGCTGGAGGCTGCTCTTAGCACAGATCCGGGCAGGTAGCGAGTAAGGGGTAATCCGTAACGGGTAACCCGGGTCGAGTGGAGTTCGGTCACACGGCGGCTACGACAGCGATTGGGCGGCCACCGCGGCAGAGTTCACACGGCGAACACGGAGGGCCACGGTGACCACGGCGAAAAGAGTAACGCTGAACCCGGAGTCTGCTCGACGCTCGACACCCGACGCCCGGCGCTCAACATTTCCCTCCTCATTGTCTTTTCGCCGATCTCGTCTAAGAGTCGGGGCGTGCAAGATTTTACTGCAGGCGGCATTAGTGCCCTGCGCTCGTCGTTTTCATCATCGGGAAACCCGGAATTTGATCGCCGCATCCAGGAGCTCGTGCGCGACTGGGGGGTGCACGAGTCACCGGAACTGATCGCGGAGATGATCGTCACGGCGCTACGGATGGGTAGTGACGCCGTGCCGGTGGCGGATCTTAAAATGATCAATCGCTCTCTCAAAGAGCTGCGCCAGGCCGCGCGCACGTTTGCCCCGTATTCCGGCATTCGCAAAGTGGCGGTGTTCGGCTCGGCGCGCACCCCAGGTACCGCGCCGGAGGCGCTCGCGGCCGAAGCATTTGCGGCCAAGATGCGGGAGCACGGCTTCATGATCATTACCGGCGGCGGCGAGGGGATCATGGGCGCTGCCCAGCGCGGCGCCGGGCGCGAGCATAGTTTCGGCTTGAATATCCGCCTGCCTTTTGAACAGAGGGCCAATGAAATTATCGAAGGCGACCCGAAGCTCGTGAATTTCAACTATTTCTTCACCCGCAAGGTCAACTTTGTGAAGGAGACGCACGGCATCGCGCTTTTTCCCGGCGGTTTCGGCACGATGGACGAGGGGTTCGAAATTCTCACCCTGATGCAGACCGGCAAGGCGCGCATCATTCCGCTCGTCCTCGTAGACATCCCGGGCGGCGGCTACTGGCGCACCTGGGTCCGGTTCCTGGAAGAGCACTTCCTGGCGCAACGCCTGATTTCACCCGAAGACTTTAATTTTTTCCGGATGTTTGACCGGGTGGAGGACGCGGTCGATGAGATCGTGAATTTTTACCGGAACTTTCATTCTTACCGTTGGGTGGGCAGAAGCGAGTTGGTCATCCGCCTGCACCAGCCGTTGGCGCCCGGCTCCGTTGAGAGCATCAACGCCAAACTGAGCGACGGGTTCCTGGCGCAGCCGCTCAGGGCCGGCGCACCGCTTCCCGATGAAAAGAACGAGCCTGAGATTTACCGTTTGCCGCGGCTGATCTGCCGGCCTCAACGCCGGAATTTCGGACGGATGCGCGCCCTGATCGACGAAATCAACCGGGCGGAACCGGCCGCGGTGGAGGAGTAAGGAAAGTTCAGAGTTCGAATCCGGCGACCGCGATGCGGGCGCTCTGAAGAACGCGCAGACAAACCGGTCGCACGGCGGGCGCGGCGGCAGAGTTCACACGGCGGGCCACGGCGGACACGGCGGATTTACGTTTGTGGCATTTTTCGGCTTGTGGCATTCGTGACATTTCTGTCGTTCCGAACGCCGTTACGCCGGTTTGCGGCCGGTTTGCTGCAGGATGTAATCGTGGATGCTGTTGACGCTGGCCAGGGCCACCCGGGCGACTTCCGAGTTCGGTATGCCGACGCCGAACGTCTTTTCCATGCTGACCACGAGTTGGAGCGCATCGATGGAATCAAGCCCGAGCCCGTCGGCGCCGAACAAGGGCAGATCGTTTTCGATCTCCTCTTTCGGAACTCGGAGCATCAGGTTCGTGATGAGCATATCTTTGATTTGCTCCTTGAGGTCTTGAGACGACATAAAACAGGGACGAAAAAAGAACGATAGAATTCGCGGTTTCGCCGGTTAATCAAGCTTAAATTTCGCGGCCGAGCGGGCAGTCGTAAGGTAGTGGCATGGGCGCAAGTCAACGTGAGCGCATTGATAAGATGCTCGTCGCGCGGGGTTTTTTCCAGTCGCGCGAGCAAGCCCAGCGTGCGTTGATGGCCGGACAAGTGCTGGTCGGGGAGCGAGTCGTCGATAAACCGGGCAGCCTGGTGCCGGCGGATGCGGAGATCCGGGTGACGGGCACGGAGCGGTTTGTCGGCCGCGGCGGGTACAAACTGGAAGCTGCCCTGGACCGGTTCCAAATCGATCCGGCCGGGTGGCGCTGCCTTGACGTGGGCGCTTCGACGGGCGGGTTCACGGACTGCCTCCTGCAACGAGGCGCCGCGCACGTCACGGCCCTGGACGTAGGCCATAACCAGATCGCCTACCGGCTGCGAACCGACCCCCGGGTTTCGGTCTGGGAGGGCGTCAACGCGCGTTACCTGGATCCGGCCCGGATCGGCGTACGGTTCGAGCTGATCGTGGTCGACGTCTCTTTTATCTCGCTCACCCTGGTGTTGCCCCCTATTTTGGGCTGCCTGGCATGCGGGGGGCTCGTGATCGTACTTATCAAACCACAGTTTGAACTGGACCCGACCAAGGTAGGAAAGGGAGGAGTGGTACGGGACTCGAAATCCCGCGATGAAGCGGTGGAAAAGGTGTATCGTTTCGTCACCGGACCGCTCCGGCGGGAATGGCTGGGCGTCATCGAATCCCCGATTCAGGGCGCTAAAGGTAACCGGGAGTTTCTTGCATGTCTTCGGTGACCATCGGCATTTACGCGCATTGGCGCAAAGCGGGAGCGGACGCTTCGCTGCGTTCGCTGGTGGCGGCGATCGAGGCTGAAGGGATGCGCGCGCTGGTGGAGGAACATGCCGCGCGGTTGATCCCGGTGGAGGGCCATACACTGAAAGACCTGGCCGAACAGTGCGACGTCTTCATCGCCCTCGGGGGCGACGGCACCCTCTTGCGCCTGATTCGGGACCTGCATGGATACGTACGCCCGATTATGGGAATCAATTTCGGCACCCTGGGTTTCCTGACTTCCTTCAGCGGCCCGGAATTCAAGGAGGCGGTTCGCGCGCTGCGGGACCGGACGTATCGGGTGGACGAGCGAACGCTGCTGACGGCTCGATTAATACGCGATGGCCGGGTGATCTTTGAGCAAACCGGTTTGAACGACGTGGTGGTGACCCGGGGTGAGCGCTCGCGCCTGGTCCACGCGGAAGTGCACATCGAAGGCAACCTGCTCACCGAGTACAACGCGGATGGTCTGATCGTCGCGACCTCCACCGGATCGACGGCCTATTCGCTCTCGGCGGGCGGCCCGATCGTCATACCCGATTCGGGCGTCCTGCTGGTCACGCCCATCTGTCCGCACGTGCTCACCAATCGTTCGGTGGTGGTTTCTAATCGTTCCACCCTGACCATCCGGCCCAGCCGGGGACAGGGTCCGCTTCTGCTGACGGTCGACGGGCACGAGTCCGAACAGGTCCTCCCTGGCGATCATGTCCGGATCGCTGCGG
>JAFAUY010000118.1 GCA_019243005.1 Verrucomicrobiota bacterium
AGGGAACGGGCGCGGCTCGGCGAGAGGTAAGGATCGTAGGCGACCGGACGCATTCCGAACGCGATGGCGCGCCGGGCGATTTCGGTGCCGATCCGGCCCATGCCGAGGATCGCGATCGTTTTGCCGTTGAGCTCGACGCCTTCAAACGATTTACGGTCCCATTTGCCGGCTTTGACGCTGGCGTCAGCCTGCGGGATGTTGCGCGCGATCGACACCAGCAGCGAAAAGGCATGTTCGGCCGTGGAAATGGTGTTTCCTCCGGGCGTGTTCATGACGATGATGCCGGCCCGGGTGGCAGCGTCCACGTCAACGTTGTCAACTCCCACGCCGGCACGCCCGACCACTTTGAGGGCTTTGGCCGCCGCCAGGACGCGCGCCGTCACCTTGGTTTGCGACCGGACGACGAGGCCGTTGTAAGCTCCGATGACCTCGGCCAACGCGTCTTCCTTGAGGCCGGTTTTTACGTCGACCTCCAGCTCGCCCCCGCCTTTCAGCGCCTGTATGCCTCGCGCGGAAATGGCATCCGCCACGAGGACCTTGGGATTAACCATGGTTCAATTTCGCCAGTAATTCCTTTAAAGTTTCCATACCAGGCAGGCTACTTAGAAGCGAGGCGAAAGCCGGCACGGCAGCCGATCCCGCCTCGGACCCCAGCCGCCGGAGTTTCGGCGGCACGGGCACCAGCTGCCGGTTGACGTACATGGCCAAGGCGAGCAGCGGAAAATTGTGCCGGTACATGTCGTATTTGAGGTAAAACACCCGTGGGAACCCGGTTCCGGTAATCAGGTCTTCATCCCAGGCACCATCCGCGTTTTGAGTGCGGACCAGGTAACGGATGGCACGCCCGATGCTCTCACGTTCAATCTCCGGGAACGAGAGCAGGCCCATCAGCGCCCAAGCCGTTTGCGACGGGGTGCTGGGACCGCGCCCGCGTGCGCTGGGAGTTTCATACGAAGCGCAGCTTTCACCCCAACCGCCGTCCGGGTTCTGGTGGCCTTCAAACCAATCGCGCCCGCGCAACACCCACGGTTCGCCCATGTCCACGCCGATCGCGCTCAGGCCGCGCAAGACCTGCCAGGTACCGTAAATATAATTCACGCCCCAGCGGCCATACCAAGCCCCATCGGCTTCCTGGTGCTGGCGCAGGAACCGGATGGCTTTGCGGACCACCGGGTGAGCCGCCGTGTAGTTGAACTCTGCCAAGACCTCCAGGGTCCGCGCCGTAAGGTCGCAGCAGCTCGGGTCCAGGATGGCGTTATGGTCGGCGAACGGAACGTTTTCCAGTAACGGGTTGGTAATATCCTTGTCAAAGGCCGCCCACCCGCCGTCTTTGCATTGAAAACTGAGCAACCACCGGAGCGCTCGATCGTAGAGTGCCGCATCCTCTTCAAACCCGGCCGCCTTCAGCGCGAGCAGCACCATGGCCGTGTCATCCGTATCCGGACAGAACGGGTTGTTGAATTCGAAACACCAGCCGGACGGTTCCGGGCCGGGATTTCGCACGGTCCAGTCGCCCGGGATCCGCACTTCCTGGCTAACCAGCCAACGGACGGCCCGGTCGACCGGTTCTTCGGCAACGCTCAGCCCGGATCGTGCGAGAGCCAGCGTCGTGATCGCGGTATCCCAAACGGGTGAAAAGCAAGGCTGGATCCGGAAACCGCGTTCATCCTCGACAAAAAGTTCGCGGAAGTCCGCCTCGGCTTTCTGATACAGGGGATGGTCGGGCGGGTAACCGAGCGTTCGCAACGCGATCATCGCGTTGAGCATGGCAGGGAAGATGGCCGCCAGCCCGCTGCAGCCGTCGCCGATCCGTTCAACCATCCACTCTTCGGCCTTGCGGAGGGCCTCCTGCCGGAGCGGCAACCATTGTTTGCGCTCGAGGAGTTTGAGGAGCCGATCAATCGCCAGGAACAGCTTGCGCAACCCTTTGGCCTCAAAGGTGGGTAGCGCACCCGGATGGCAGTAGAGTTCCTGGATGCCGCGTTCGGGCGGCAGATGCCGGGTAGGCCGGAAATGGTTGATGATCGCCAGAGGCACGATCATGGCGCGCGTCCAGGAAGAAACGGCATGCATGTGGACCGGCATCCAGGGCGGTAACAGGAGGAATTCGCAGGGAATGGTCGGCACCGCTTCCCACGAAACTTCGCCCAGGAGGGCAAAGTAGAGGCGGGCGTAAGTATTCGTCTTTTCGACGCCGCCGAGTTCCAGCGCCTTCGCGCGGGCGCGGACCAGGACCGGATCCTGGGCGGAGAACCCGGCCAGTTTCAGCGCGAAGTACGCCTTCAC
>JAFAUY010000247.1 GCA_019243005.1 Verrucomicrobiota bacterium
GTGTGACGCTGTGCCCGCGGTGTGATCACATCTGGCTCGCCTGCATCATCTTCGGACCGGCCAATACGATCGGCATGTACGCGCCTAGGTAAATGAACCCGATCGTCGAAACCGTAACCAGCTTACTCATGAGCCCGACGATACCCGCAAAGAGCTCGATCCGTTGGGCCGTTTCTTGTTCGTACAGATTTCGCAAGAGCAGCAGTTGCTCGTTCAGGTTGGACGCCTTCTCGCCTACCTCGATCATGTGCGTCAACTGCGGGTCCATGGTGGTGTATTTGCGCATGGCTTCCCCGAGGCTCATCCCGAGCGCCTGTTTTTCCTTCACCACGCGAAGTTCCTTCTCGAAAGGCGTGTTCCGGAGCGTGTTGGCGCAGGTTTCCAAGGCATCGGCAATCGAGATGTTGTTCGATACCAGCATCTCGAACGTGCCGATGAACGTTAACTGCCGGAACCCCATAACAATGTCTCTTAACAGCCTGGAGCGCCTCATCAGAAGTCTACCCAGGTTTTCGCGAAAAGCGAGCGAGCGCCATAACGCCACCCCGAGGACGATCCAGCCGAGCGTCGCCGGCATCCAGACGGCCTGGAAAAAGTGACTGAACCCGAAGGTGATCGACGACAGCAGGTCGTTCGGCACCCGCATGTCGCGCAGCATCCTCTCAACGTTTGGAACCATGCTCGTTTGGGAGTAAATCAGCAGGAACCAGAGGAACGCCAGGATGCAAACCGGGGTCGCGAGCGCTTTGCGCAGCTTGG
Source organism: Verrucomicrobiota bacterium (assembly GCA_019243005.1). Taxonomy (GTDB): domain Bacteria; phylum Verrucomicrobiota; class Verrucomicrobiia; order Chthoniobacterales; family JAFAMB01; genus JAFBAP01. Next base: position 760 of record JAFAUY010000247.1, read on the forward strand.
AGGTGAATTCCTGATGGGTCCGCATTCGCCGGGCCAGCGCGCGAAAGGCCACCGGCAGATTGCTCGCCATCGTGCCGGCTTTCACCAACCCGACAAACACGGGATCGAAACGGCCGGTCACCGCGAACGCTTTGTGATTATCTTCGCCACGCTCCACCGCCACGGCGATCGAGCGCAGGGCAAGCCGCTGATCTTCCCTGGCCACGCGCGCGAGGTAAAACTCGAGCGCTTTGGATAACGGGATCTGCGCGTCCAGCAGGGAGGCGACGCTGTTGCACAACACGACCAGCGCCTTGGTTGAAAACGGAACAAATTGTTGTTTTTTCTTCTCAGCCGGGGTGGCGCTGATCGCCTGCCACTGATTCGAGCCGGCAACCAGCATGGCGGCCCTGGCGTCGATGGCGGCCACCTGCACGGTTCGTTTCCGGGGATTGTAGCCGGGACTTTTTAGGGTAACGACGTAGGTTGCCATTTTTTGTCTCGAGCGGAAATGAGGCCGAGGCGGACCGAGTCGGCTGCACTCGGCAGGTCGATGATGCCGTTGTACAACAGGTCGAAAGCCAGGTCGCGAAGCGAGGGGACTTTATACTGGTCGTAGATGAAGTTGGCGATTTCGATGGAGGTAAGTTCCCGTTGCATGATCAGTTCGGTGACTTCATCCGTGATGGGCAGGACCTCGATGATCGCTTGCCGGCCGGCATAACCCAGGTGGCCGCACCGAGAACAGCCCGGGCCGGCCTTGAAAATCTCGTGGCCGTCAAACACGTCCGGCAGCCCGAGCTGGTCAACCATCTCAGCGTCGAGCCGCTGGGCTTCCCTGCAGTGGCGGCACAAGGTCCTGGCCAGACGCTGGCCGCACGCCGCTTTCAGGGTTTCGGCCACATAGAATTTCGGTACGCCCAATTGGATGAGGCGAATGACGATCTGTGCCGGCCAGGTCGTGTGGATGGTGGACAGCACCTGATGGCCGGTCAGGGCCGCCTCGATGCCGAGTTCAGCCGTCTCGCGGTCGCGAATCTCTCCGACCAACAGGATGTCCGGGTCGGAGCGCATGCCCGACTTGATGTACAGGGGGCCGTTGCGCACGTCCTCCATGTTGACGTGGGTTACCATCGGGATTTCTTCCTCCACCGGGTTTTCGATGGCGACGATGTTGTACCGGGTACGAAAGAGTTCCTTGATCATCGCGACCAGGGTGGTGCTCTTGCCCGAACCGGTCGGACCCGACATCAGGATCATGCCGTCAGGCAGGTTCAATGCCTGCCGGATGTACTTCATCGTCGCCGGATGCAAGGCCAGCGACCCCTGCCCGAGCTTCGGGCTGACGTGCGACTTGTCGAGAATTCGCAGCGTGTAATGGAAGCCGCGGTAACAAGGCAGGCGCTCGGCGCGGATCGCGATCCGCCGGTTGCCGATCAGCGCCGTGAACCGGCCGCTTAACGGCAGGCCCCGGTTCTTGTCCATGGTTTCAAACCCCATCAACTGGACCAGCAGGTTGTCGGTGCGATTGATGATCTTGACGTCCAGGTCCCGCCGTTCGATCAGGTCGCCCTCGATCCGATAGGTAAAATGGAACCGGTCTTTTTCCGTCAGCAGATGGATGTCGGAAGCGTGCCGGGTGATACCTTCCTGCATGAGCGATTGCAGGTTGCGCACGACGCCGTCGTCAGACGGCGCGTTCAGGTCGAAATCCTTGATTGATTCCTCGATCGCCTCCAGGTCCAGTTGCCGGATTTCGTCCTGGGTGATCTGCTGGATGCGGGTCTGGTCGGTCAGGAACGCCTCAATTTGAGAGGCGTACGTCAAGACGCACGCGAGTTGCAGCTGGGGGAAGCGCTTTTCGTAAATCAGCTTGAAATTGGAATACGGGTTGGCGATTGCCACCGTGAGCACCTCGTCGCTCCGGTGCAGCGGAACGGTTTTTTCCTTGCGCAGGGCCTCCCGGTCAAACAAATCGGGCAGGGTATCGTCAACCAGCCCCTGAATAGAATGCAGAACCGGGATGCGGCGCAGGTATCCGAGCGCTCCGAGCACATCCGCGGCATCTACCTGGCGCGGCAGTTCTTCATTCGAATAGGTGGCCAGCACCGGAATCCGTTCCCGCAAGGTAGCCGTAACCTGCTCCTCGATCGGACGCGGAAGTTGGACACCGATCTCGTAGGCCATCGTTTAGTCCTCAAAATGCGCGCGCAAGACGCCGGGCCACTGCGCCGGGGTGAGCGCCACGTGGGAATAAAACCGGTGCCTCGGTTCCCGGCGGGTTTTGGTAAAATAGGTATCGAGCCAGGCCGCCACGATCTCGCCGGCTAACGGGTTGAGGCTGGCCGTGGTGAGGGTGCAAGACGTGCCGGCGTCGACGATGACGGTTCCGGTCAGCCGGCAGACCGGTTTAACCTCCGGGTAACTCCGGTAGAAGGCATCCGGAGGCGGAATTCGCGGCGTGACCCCCCAGACGTGGGCGTTGACGAGGCGCTGGAGCGAGCGAACCCCGGCCGCCAATTTCGCTTCCCCCAGAGCGACGTGTAGACAGGTCTTGCCCTGCAGGCTCAAGGCTTCGGCCTCAGCCCAGAAATCCCGCAGCTTCCGCCGGCCCTCCGGTTGATCCAGTTCGCCCAATTCGACCAGCACGTTGTTAGTCACTTCCGCGAGTTTCTGAGCGAGGAGAAGCGGGGCCAGACCGCCCCAGGCGCCGTAGCGCAACGCCTGGTTCCACGCCGGCGAGCCCCTGAACGCCCCGTGTTCGTCGCTCGCCCCGCTTAATCTGAGCCGGAACACGTCAGTTTTCATCGTTGCGATCCGCTTCGGGCAGGCCCCTCGTTTTGGGCGGTTGCGGATTAACCAGGTAAGCGCGGGGCGCCGGCACCTCCTCCGGGCGGCGGTACCGCTGCTCCAACCGTTTTTGTTCCCGCTGCGGGCGGGTCGTGACCGGGATTGAGCGCTTGTTTTCCGGGTTGTTCGGGCTGAGCGGATTGGTGTCGGGTTCCTGTTCGTCCGGGTTGGATAGCGCCTGACGCAGTTCAGGCGGGTAGATCTCGGCGTTGTGGCCGATCGTCTGCGGGTCGGCGTAGACGTCGTTCGGATCAGCCGTGTAGTGCTGCCGGTTCAATTCGTTGATGCCGACGGCCTGAGCGGGATCCGCGGCGTCGTATGCCGTCGGCGTGATGACGAACACCAGGTTGGTGCGCTGCTTCGTGTCCTGTTTGCTGCGGAACGCGGCGCCGACCAGCGGAATGTTTCCCAGCACGGGTACTTTGTTGATCTGCTGCGACTTGTTCTCGGTGATAAACCCGCCCAAAATCAGGCTGTAACCGTTCGGTACCCGGGCGAGGTTGGCCAGGTGCGCCTCGTTGATGATCGGGTAAGTATTTGTCAGCGCGTTACCTGAACTATCTTTGCCAAGCGACACGGTGGTTTGGCCGACCTGGGTAGCCACCGTTCCGGTGATGGCCAGGCGGATGGTGCCGTCGGGCAGCAGCGTCGGCACGACGGCCAGTTGCGTGCCGATCTCACGCCGGTCCTGGGGCGGGTCGGTCTTGTCCTTCGCGTCAATCTGGTAGCGAACTTCATTGGAAATGTCGGTGGTGCCGTTCGACGTCGTGACCGTGCTGGTGACGATCGGGGTTCGGGTGACGACGTTGATGTTCGCCGGTTCGTTGTCCTCCGTAATGACCAAGGGAGCGTTTTCGACGGTGGCGTTCCCGTTTTCGTAAAGCGCCCGCAGGATGGCGCTAACTGCCACCGGCCCGAACGTCACGCCCAGCGGTTGTCGGTTCGAAGATCCCGGTTGGCGGTAGGTGGCGATATCGGCGACGCTGCTCGCCAGCCCAAGCGCGGCATTCAACGAACCTGCGGCCGTGGCCGTGATCGCCAGTCCCTGCTGGCCCAGCGTTTGCGACCAGTCGATCCCGACATTCTTGGCTGCCGACAGGTTGATGCTCAATACCCGGACCTGCACGGAAACCTGGTGGCGCGGCCGGTCGATGCTCGAAAGGTAAGAGGCCACCCGGCGAATCGCCGTTTCGTTGTCATTCACCACGATCATGTTGACCTTCGGTTCGTAGGTGACCAGCCCGCGATCGGGCGTCAGAAAGTGCCCGAGCATGTTTTGCACGGCTTCCTGGCCGGCCGGATGCAGGTACTTCAGTTCGTACCGGAACTCCTGCAGTGGCAGGTTGGCCAGCTGATCCTGGGTCAGCGCGTAAAGGGTAAGCCCGCGCCGGTAGACGACCAGGTTGTATTGCAACGCCAGCTCCTTGATGCTCTCGACCGGATCGGTTGTCTTGAACAGTTCGCCCGTCACCCGGATTTGGTCGAGGCTGGGATTATGGAAGAACTGCAGCCGCGCCTTGCGCGCCAGGAACTGGTAAAGGTCGTTGATCGGGTAGCTGTCGAGGTAGTAAACGTGGTTGGCGGACGAGGGCGGTTCTATCGGTTCGGCGGGCCAGCGGGGTGTGGGGGCCGGGACAACGCGACGGGGCTCGGGTGGTATCGACCGGAGGGTGTCGAGATCTGAGACGCTGCGATCCGCCGCAGCCGCCGGGAGATTGGAGCTTGCCGGGTGAACCGGCGTCGCCGCCGAATCGGTGTCAAAGACGGACGGTTGATCGCCGGTTGCCTCCGCCGCGAGGCCCTGGGCGGCGACGCTCACAAACAGAAGTGCGAAAACGGACCGTTTCCTTCTAATGAGCCAGCGTCGATCCATCATGGTCGTATCAGAGCATAGGTGAGAGGCAGGGCCACGAAGCTAAGCAACGTGGGCCTCTCACACATCCTCTCACTTAGCACGCAGGAAGAGAGTTCCTGCCGTCAGCTCATCTTCCGTGCTCTCTGGTAAGTCTTTCGGCACGGTTCGGATAGTCCTTAATTTATTTTGTCGTAATTCCGCATCGCAGAACTCCACCTCACCGTCACCGACGCGCCGGACCCAGACCGGGAACGACTTGCCCTCGAGTTGCACGATCATCAAGTCGCCTTCGCGGACCAGTTGCGGCCCGATCAAGAGTTCCCGAGCCCCTTCGTTGACTGCCCCGATCGCCAGACCATCGACCGCTCTCTCCCAGGTCGGCGCGTTTACGCCGGCCGAAGCGGAGGCCGTTCCTGCCAGGTTCGGTTTGGCCGCAACGCCTGGCGCCGGTTTCGGCGGTGACGGAGCGAGCATAATCTTTACCGGGGGCAAACCTCGAAATCTACCCCGGATCTCTACCCGGAACGGGTCGTAAGCGCCCGGTTGCCGGTTGGGCCCCTGACGGCTGAGTAGCTTGCCCTCCCGGGCATCCGCCCCGGCCTTGTTGCCGAGACTTTGAATCACCGCCAACGGCTTTGGCGCGAGCGCGGGCGTCGCGGTCGTTTGCGGAACCGAGGAAAAGCGAGGGTCCGAAAGAGCCGGAATCAGGCCGTATGCGCTGATGATCGCGATCGCTGCCGCCCTGCGCAGCGGTGCTCCGTGCGTGCCCTGGATGCCGCACCTTTGGCCGCCGGTTCGGGCGACTGTCGTCAAACCTGCAGTGGTCAGGGCGGTTACCATCAGTGCAACTCCTGCGTCGGTGCCTACTCGTCGGCCAGAATCGAATAGGTCAGCATCGACTCCAGCCCATTGCCGGAACTCGCCCTCTGGATGGTCAGCGACTCCAGCAGCAGATTGGGCATCTCCGTCTCCCAGTGCAGGGCGGCCAGGTTCAACGTCTCCCAACGCGAGGAAAACTTCAGGGTCAGCGAGCGGCACTGGGTAAAGTAGCTGCCCGTGCCCAACCCCGACGTGCTGCCGTATTCGCGCAAGGTGCGATCGATCTCGTCCTGAGTGTAACGCTCCAAGGCCCGGTTCACCGCCTGATCAATTCGCGATTCGAGGTTTTTCGGGCTGACCCATACCCTGACCTGCTGAGCATTGTTCTGAACCGCTGACAGCTCACCGCGCATAGCGTTAAGCTGCCGGGTTCGAAGTTCGTGCGCTGCAGAACGTTCCCGTGCGTGCCGCTGTTCCTCCTGAAGATTACAAATCGTCAGGAGAAGGCTCAAGCAGGGAAGCGCCAACCCGACCAGCGGCAGGGCCACGTCAAACAGCAGCATCGCTTTTAGGTAACGACTCATCTACCGGTAACGGATAACGCGTAACGGGTGCAGTTCGGAGTTCGACGGCAGCCCGGCCATGCCCCTCAATCTGGGTAAATCGGTGTAATCTGCGGATCCGCCGCCTCCGCGGGTGTTCCGTGGCGGGAGCATGTCAAGGTGTGCGGCGGATGATCGTCCTTTTCTGCGTTCTCTGCGTGTTCTGCGGATGCTTTCATTTTTTCCTGGTGGCAAACGGTTTCAGGGCGAGCGGGTCGTCGGCGGGCACGGTCTGGTCAACCACCAGCCGGAACGCGTACGGAAATGCGTCGGTTTTCTTGGAGTCATACGCGGGGTTAGCTTCTTCGCGGTAAACGGCCTTCAAGGTTCGGCCGCCGCCAGGGAGAAAACTTACGTCCTCCAACCGCTGCTCTGCCTGATTGAAAACTTCGTTCAAAACGCCGCTTTCCTGCAATCCCTGCAGGTACGCCGAGCCCCGGTCATCACACATGCCTTCAAGGGTCCACTCCCGCGTCCATCCCGCCGAGCCGGGGTTCTTATCCTTGGGGCCAATCTCCTGTTTGAAACTGTATTTTAGGCTGTTACAGACAATGCTGTCTGAAGGTGGGACCAGCCCAAACGCCAGGTCCATCACGCTCCAGGCCTGGCTGCGTGGGGTGAGAACATTGCCCCATTTCATCAGGTAGGCTTTCGTGTCTTGCGCCGTCTCGAGGTCCTGCTGCAGGCTTTGCGCAACTTGGGGGTCCAGGCGCGCCGTCGCGGTCTGTCGCCCGCTCCACCAGGTCCAGGCCGCCCCCGCCAGCAGGCAAACCAATGCCGATGCCAGACCGGCCTTGACGAAGCGAAGAATCACCATCGCCGTCGCGACCGGACGCGAGACTTGCAGCTGCCTGGTGGCGCTGTCCTCCGGCCAGAAGTTTTGGCGTGCCAGGTGGTGCCAGCGGCTGGGCTCCGTTCGCGGGTCCAAACGAAAATCCAGGCCGGTCTCGGGGCACCGGAACGGGACCTCTTCGACCAGAAACTCCGGCCGGACCAGGAGGCTTTCGGGGAACGCTCTGCCCGCGTGGTTTTGACACAATTCCCGGAGTGCGGCGGGTGATAGGACGTGCACTTCGAGGTTCTCCGCGTTTTGTGGCCGGCGCTGCACGTAGGCTTGCAGATCCTCCAAAAGGTTGCCGGGATCCTGGGACCCGCACTGCACCAGCACCACGTTGCAGCCGTCCAGGAATCCAAGCGGTTCCAACAAGGCAAAGACGTCGTCGCCGAAGTTGGGCGGCACTGAGCCACCGCGGTTGGGGAGCACCCGCAGGTTTAAGACACCGCGAAACACGGGCGCCAAAACGGTAAACCGGTCATAAAACAAGACGAGAATGTGCGGATGTTCGTGGCTCGCTTCCTGGTAGATCGGCAAGAGCACCGCAAGCATCTCCATCGCGGCGCTCCGGACCGAAACCTTCACGTCCTGATCCGGGCCGGTCAGAGGTTCCACCGCGTCCAGCCAGTCAAGCGCATGATTCAAGGCAATGGCCCTGCCGCCGCAAAACAGCGGGTAGTAACGCCATTGGGAGAATCGTTCCAGCGTTCCACTCAGACCGGTGACCACCCGGTCAGGCGCTTCGCAAACCATCTTACTCGCCTCAGGAAAGGTTTCCGGGTTCTCGTACGATTCGTGCACGATCCCGGATTCGAGATGGTCGGCCAGGTGAAGAATCAAACCAACTTCCCAGGTGCCTTTGTGCTGAGAACGAAGTTCGCTGATGCATTTCATCAGAAGCTCAGGTTGGGTGAGGCCCGCCTCGCTGGCGTCCGGCCCGGATTTCCAGATGGGCGTACCCACCGGATCTCCGACCGCGAGCGCCGACGTGAGGCGTATACCGTCGAAGAACAGGTGCCAGCGGAGCGGTTGCTTTTCCGCCGGTTCGAAGGCGACCTTTGAAAGGACCCGCCTCAGTTTTGCCCGGCGGCACGCGAGCCGGTGAGCGTCAGCAAGGTCTCTTATTTGTTCACGCATGACAACGCCTCGGCCCCGAATAACGTTCCTTCCCCGCCGTCAGGGATTGTTCAAGCCCGGTTGGGCCGGGAGAACGCCGGACTTACAACGCCCTCCGGGGCCGGTCGAGCGCACCGGGGAGCGCATTGCTCCGGGCCGGATCACCAGTTCGCGCTGCTCTTAGGGGCGTGACCCGCCTGGCTGCACGTGAGGTAGGCGATGCCCACGGCCGGCACCGTGGTGCCCGCGGTATAGGTCCCCCCGCTGGGGCAGGTCGGCGCCGAGGCGAAATAACCGGCGGCCACCAACTGGTCCATCGAGCACGGGTCCCCCGCGTTCAAAGTATTGGCCGCCGCATAGCTGCGCACGGCTTTCTGAACCGTGGCAATGTTCAAAACGCAAACGGCCTGGTTCGCCGCATTCTTCCAGCCGCTGACGCCGACGAAAAGGACGCTGACTAACAGCAGGATGACCGCGATCACCACAGACAATTCGATCAGGGTCGTGCCGCGCTGGACGGTTAAACGGTTACGAGTCACTAACTTCATTTTGGCGGGTTTTTGATGAGTTGAACCGGATCACCAGTTCCTGGTGTTTGGCGGGACGTGACCGGGCTGGTTGCACGTCAGGTAGGCGGTGCCCACGGCTGGGACCGTCGTGGCCGGGGTATACGTCCCCCCGCTGGGGCAGGTCGGCGCCGAGGCGAAATAGCCGGCGGCCACCAACTGGTCCATCGAGCACGAGTCCCCCGCATTCAAACTGTTGGCCAAGGCAAAGCTGCGCATGGCTTTCTGAACCGTGGAGATGTTCAGGATGCAGGCCGACTGGTTTGCGGCATTCTTCCAGCCGCTGATGCCGACGAACAAAACGCCGAGTAACAGCAGGATGACCGCGATCACCACGGACAATTCGATCAGGGTCGTACCGCGCTGGACGGTTAAACGGTTACTGGTTACTAGCTTCATTTTGGTGACGTCTTCCGTAAAGTATGGGTGTTCGCCCCGCGAAGGCTTAAAGGAACACGTATCGACGGGCGACGATCAGGTCTGGGAGAGGCAATCGGCCAAGTACGCGAAAGATTTAGCAGTTATCAAACTTAGCAATTCTCGAGCCTGGCGCGAACCGATGCCCCCGGAACATGGCCCCTAACCAAGCAAAATCCGCTTGGCAAATCAATACAGAAAGTATAATAAATATTAGTTATCTAAAACCCGCCCGATGATCGTTTCCCACCCTCCGCCGTCCCCAGCCCGCGCCGACGTTGGCTCGCCTCGGTCCGGCCCGGCCCTCCGGCCGGGTGCGTGGACCTGCTTTGCCGGTCTGATTTTGGTCGCGGGATTGATTCTGCGTGCCGATGCCGGCCAGTCCGAGATGCAACCCGTCGGCCAACTCACCATTACCACCCCCGAAGGCTCCGCGACGTTCACTGGCCCTGACCCCGACTCGGGCTCAAAACCTTTGCTGCAATGCCGGGCGGGTTACCGCTATTCCGTCGATTCCTTCTGCCACGCACCCCGCGGGGGTAAGTTCGACGAGCACGGCGCCGTCGGCGTCGAACGCTATTACTCGATCCGGCACGGCGGCAATCTCTACGATGCGCCAGTGCAAGTCCCGGTTTCCTCGAAAGATCGGCCGGCCTCCTCGGGCCTGGGCGGCACCCGGAGCTACGGTCCCTACACCGCCGCGGATTACCTCAGCCAATCTTCGACCGGCAGCGCAGCTTACCTGCGGGAGACCATCATCCTCGGCTACTACAACAAACATTCCGGCACACGCGCCGCCATCCTGGCGTGCGGCAATGTTGACGTCTTTCCGCCGGCGGTCCCGTCCGTTCAATCCCTGACGTCGTTTTCGACGCAGGTACAATTTACCAACGTGCTCACCAACCAGGCGCTCAACAACAGCAACCCGTCCGGTGATCCGCCCATTGTCCAGGCCACCCTTTCGAACCTTTACCCCGGGGGCGCCTCTTACCTCCGGATCTATCCCGGTACACAAACTTCCAGCCCGGCAAACGTGACCGCCATTCCGAACACCGCGGCAACAGCGCCGATGGGCGATATCTCCGGCCGCACGCTGGTGATCCCGATCGGGCCGTACCTGAACCAGCCGGGCTTTTATACGATCGAAGCCGTCCAGCAGGTTCCGGCGTACGGAACCGACCCGGTCCTGCAAAATACCGCGACCTTCAACGCCAGCCTCGGGTTCGCGGTCCACGCCGAGGTCGGCACGGTGGTTCATTAACGCTCATGAGCGTGCTGCTGCTTTTTGGGTTGTGGGCACTGCTCTCCGTCTCCGGAATCGCCCAGGAGATCGACCTCGTGCCGTGCCAGCACGCCAACGGCAAAAACCTCCGGGTCGGAGCGGCCCCTCAGGGCGCAACCGTTAACGGGATCGTCTCCCGGGATCAACAAAACCATTTTGCGTACCTGCCGATCTCGGGCGACCTCAGTCTCCAGAATTTTCCGGCCACCCTGGTGGAAGTGCTCTACGCCCTCGCGCCTCCGGATGCCAATGGCAACGTGACCGCCTGGGTGATCATCAGCAATCCCGTTGCCCCGGATGGCTTTGACCTTCCGGCAGCCATGAACGACGCCGTCCCGGACGCGTTGAACCAGAACGGGTGGACGGCTGCATCCTGTTCGGTGCAGACCGTCAGCGCCGGACAGCGACTCCCCGCCGGCACCCAGTTCTGGGTCTATTCGTCCACCGGCAGTCTGACGCTGGCGGGCGATCCCGCGATTTTTCTGACCGATGCCACCTCGGTCGACCAGGTTGTCGCTGCCGCCACCCAATCGGTGACGCTGGATCCGAGCCCGTTCATGCCGCCGGACGGCACACGGCGGACACGGTGATTTGGCGGGCACGACGGATCCACGGAAAAGACGATTATCCGCCGCACACCCTTGCAAGCGGCCACCGCGGGATTCCTCGCGCGGGCGGCGGATGCGCAGAACACGCAGACAACGCAGAACAGAGAAAAACATCCACCGATTAAGAGGATGCCTCACGATGGCCTCGGTGCCTCCTCATTAGCCGCATTTTTCGGCCGGTGGCGGTTTACCGGACGCTTGCTCTGACTTCAGCCAATACGGCCTCCAAGGCGGCCGGATCCACCGGTTTGACCAGATGTTTCTCGAAACCCGCCTCTTTGGATTTGCGGCGATCTTCCTCTTGTCCCCAGCCCGTCATTGCGATCAGGGTCACGTCCTTCGTTTCCGGTCGTTTCCGGAGTTCGCGGGCCGCCTCGTAGCCATCCATGCCGGGAAGCCCGATATCGACCAAGGCGATGTGCGGCTTGAATTTTGATGCGAGCG
>JAFAUY010000086.1 GCA_019243005.1 Verrucomicrobiota bacterium
CCGCTGGATCCCTCTTGAATGATGAGGACATCGATGCCCATGTCCTTCTTAAAATCATTAAGCTTCCGCCGCTTATTCGGATCGTTGAGGCCACGCGTGTTCCACGTCATGATCCGCGTTGAATTTGCGCGTTTTCGTTTCTTTGACAGGGGGGACGAGCTGGCCGTCGTGAGGTCGTGCGAACTCATGGCCCTCGAGCCTAAAGGTGCCCAGCCGGTTTTTGAAGTAAAAGTGCTGAACGCCGGGCCTGACGCCAGCGTTCAGCATTCACTTGAGGAAGGCGGCCCGGTCACCTGGAAAAAACGGCGACGGAGGGAGCACGCGGGCCAACTTAGGAATCAAATCCGGTGCGCCAGCCGGGCAACAACGGCGAGAAGTTCGCCTGCCTCGGCAGGCTTGGCCACGTGCATGTCAAAGCCTGCCACAATCGCCCGGCGCCGGTCTTCGGAGCGGGCGAGCGCGGTCAGAGCGACGGCCGGCACGTCGCCGCCCGCTTCGGGCCCCAGCCTGCGGACGTGTCTGATTAACTGGTAACCGTCCTCACCGGGCATACCGATATCACACACCAGCACGTCGGGGTGTACCTGTCGAACGAGTTTAAGTCCCTCGGCGGCTGAAGCTGCGGTGAAGACCGTCGCCTCGCACTCTTCCAGCATCCGTTTCACGATCGCGCGGGCGTCAGGTTCGTCGTCGATGACAAGGATCCTGGCTTTCTTGAGCGTAGCCGGAGGGGCAAACCGTTCGTCCATTCCGGCGGGCACCGAGGATTGGCGATCGGGAGTTTCATCTTCGTCGCGGTGGATGACGGCCAGCGGCAAGCGGACGCTGAAAGTGCTGCCCTGACCTTCACCCCGGCTTTTGACGTGGACGCTGCCGCCATGCATCTCGGTCAGGCTTTTGACCAGCGCCAACCCGAGGCCCAAGCCGCCCTGTTTGCGCGTGGTGGAAGCATCCGCCTGGCAGAAACGCTCGAACAGGTGGGGCAGGAATTCAGGTTTAACGCCTTGACCCGTGTCGCGGACGCTGACCTCGAGGTGTGAGTCGGCGCGCTGGAGAAAGATCTGCACGCGCCCGTGTCGCGGGGTAAACTTGATCGCGTTCGTGAGCAGGTTCCAAAAAATCTGCTGAAGCCGGGCGGCATCGCCCATCACGGTGTTGGCGGCGCGCGAATCCAGGACCTTTTGCAGCCGGATGCCCTTGGCCGCAGCGGTACGGGCGACGGCGTCGATGGCGGCTTCGATCACCATCGTCAGATCGACGTGTTGCACGTCAAGCCGCACGTTTCCCGAGATGATGCGGTTCAGGTCGAGCAGGTCTTCGATCAGCTGGGTTTGGACGCGGGCATTACGCTCGATGGCAGCGAGGCCTTCCTGCAGGTCTCGTTCGTGGATTTTGTTGCCGGCGCGCAGGATCTGCGCCCAGCCGAGGATGGCGTTAAGCGGGGTGCGCAATTCATGGCTGAGGGTGGCCAGGAACTCATCCTTGATTCGGCTGGTTCGTTCCGCTGCGGTGCGAGCGGCCCGTTCACTCGCCAGGAGGTCCTCGCGCTCAACCTCGGCCTGCCTCGCCGCGGTTATGTCGAGGGTAAGCCCGTCAAAGCGCACCGGTTCACCCTGCGCGTCGTAAAAGGGACGACCGATGGCACGAATCCACTTCTCGCGTCCGTCCACGGGCGAGACGGTACGGCATTCGATTTCGCAGGTGGAATGCGTCTCGATCGCGCTGGCGATCATCTGGCGGGTTCGCTCCCGGTCCTCGGGATGCAGGCGCTCGTAAAACATGTCGATTGAGACCTCGGCTTCAGGGGGGATCCAGAAGTGCTCCTTGACCCGCCGGTCCCATTCGAGCTGCCCGAACGGCAACTGGGAATTCCAGAGCCCAACGTCCGCCCCCTCCAGAACCATGGCCATTCTGGTGGCCTGCAGCACTAAATCGGCATGCTTGACAGAGGGAACACTCCCATTTTCCGCGAAACTGATCGGCTGATCCTTCAACATACCTCTCCGACATCCATACCGTTTGCCCAAAACGCGTTCCGAACCGGGCAGGACTTGCCCAGGGCGAAACATCCTTTCTTTTGGAACGCACTTTGGCAAACGGTATATCTGGGGTTCCGAATAAAAAAATCTGCCGGCGACAACGCGGCGTTTCCCGTTCCCTCCATGCGAGCCGGAAAAGAGAAACTTATCGGCAACCGCGGGACCGCGACGGGCGCGGCCAAGCCGGCGAGCCACTCCCCTTTTTCGGCTCTGGACGGGCCATCGTGCCGCCCCTGAGCCCACGGTCAGCCATATTTTTCATCGGAACCGGCATCCCAGATGCCGCGCATCGTGTATCTTGAGACAAGTGAACGAACACGACTCCACCTCGCCGGACTTCGAAGATTTAATCACCACAGATCTCCAGTTGGATGTAGCTTGGGCCGAAATCGCCGACGACGAGATCTGCAAAGCGGAGTACGAATGCCTTTGCGTTTACCTTACCTTGCAAGAGTTCACTGAACTGGCGGAGCTCCTGGTGGACGAATGCTCTCCGCTGCAGGCGAAAAATGTTCTCGGCTGCTTCCACGAGTTACTGAAGGAATCCGCTTTTCTCAAGAAACACCTCGAGCCTGACGACCTCGAACGGCGCATCAGCCTTCTGAATGCAGCAACCGATTTTCTCGGCGAACAAGCCTAGCGCGCGTCTCGCTGGAAGCGGCCGACCGGCTCCGTTCGGCGGTGCGCAGCGATCTTTTGGTTGAAATCAGGACGGCATGCGGTAGTAAGAGCCTCCCCGAAAATGCCGGGAGGTTGCCATGGAAATCATCCGTAAAATCGAAAGCGAACAAATGAAGACCGACATCGTCCCGTTCAAGGTGGGCGACACCGTAAAGGTGCACACCCGGGTGATCGAGGGCGATAAAGAGCGCATCCAGCTATTTTCCGGTATCGTCATTGGCCGCCGGGGGACCGGCCTGAACTCATTCTTTACGGTACGCCGTATTTCCTATGGTGAAGGCGTTGAGCGGGTTTTCCCTTTGCATTCACCTCGGATTGCCAAAATTGAGGTGGAACGGCAGGGCGACGTTCGGCGAGCCAAGTTGAATTATCTTCGTGACCGCAAGGGCAAGCAGGCCATGGCGGTAAAAGAGAAGTCGATTTGACGGCTTTAAGCCGGATGCGCCTTACGGGAAAAAAGCCCGCAACGGGGTTTCGGCGCCAGGCGTCCGGGGGTTCGCCGATGTACCGTAGCGGCTTTCTTTAAGCCGGATTTTGTTTGCGGCCGACGCCGGGACTCCTCATCGTAGGTGCGATGAGCGGGCGGATACGATGCGGGCTGCGGTATGAAAACGAGCTGCGCGCCCGAGGTATCCGGGTGGTGGCCGGCGTCGACGAGGCGGGCCGCGGCCCACTGGCCGGCCCGGTGGTGGCGGCGGCGGTAATTTTACCCAAAGATTTCCGCCTGCCCGGTCTGACCGACTCCAAGCAGCTCAGCGCGGCAGTTCGGGAACGACTGTTTCTGGCCCTGCGTACCGACCGGGCCGTGGCGGTGGCGGTCGGTATGGCCCCGGCATGGGAGATTGATCAGGTCAACATTCTGCAGGCGACTCACCGAGCGATGCAACGCGCGCTCGGCACGTTGGAGTGGCGGCCGCAACACGTGCTCGTCGATGGACTGCCGGTGCCATCGCTGGTGCTGCCCCAAACGGCGATCGTGGGCGGAGACGCCCAGTCGCTCAGCATCGCGGCCGCGAGCGTGATCGCCAAGGTGACGCGTGATCGCCTCATGGAAGGCTGGCATCGGCGCTTCCCGCATTATGGGTTTGACCGTCACCGGGGTTACCCGACCAAAGAGCACCTTCAACGTTTGCGCACTTATGGACCCTGCCCGATTCATCGCCGTTCTTTCGCCCCGGTGGGCTCAACGTTACCGGGCGTTTAGGGCTCGACGCCAACGGGCGTCGCACCTCCGGTTAGGACGCCGGGGAGAACGGCTTGCGGCGAGCTTTTTACGCCGTGAGCATGGCTTTAAAATCCTTTACCGGAATTTCCGGTCCAAGTACGGCGGCGAGATTGACCTGGTTTGCCGCGATCGGGCGGCGAATGCATTGGTTTTCGTCGAGGTCAAAACGCGCCGCTCCGACGCGTTCGGTCCTCCGCACGCGGCCGTGACGCGGGCCAAGCAAGAACGTTTGCTCAGGGGGGCACGGCAGTGGCTGCGTATGCTCGACCGGCCGGAGATTGTGTACCGATTCGATGTCGTCGAGGTGATCATGGACGACGGCCCGAGGATCGCGCTGATCCGGAACGCCTTCTGCGTACCTGATTCGGTCTACTACTAGGGGACGGGTGAGGGTCGATTACCTGGTTGTGGGTCAGGGTCTGGCAGGCTCTCTGGTCGCCTGCCTGCTGTTAGAACGCGGCCGCAAAATCCTCGTCGTGGATGACGGCCACAGGACGGCCGCGTCGCAAGTGGCCGCCGGTATCATTAACCCGATTACCGGCAAACGGCTGAACCGGCCGATCCTCGTTGACGCTCTTTTGCGTGACGCCTTTGAGGTTTATCCGCGGCTTGAGAGCCGCTTGAACGCCCGGTTTTTCGCCCGCCGTGTGGTCCGGCGGATCCTTGCTTCCGCCGACGAAGCGCGGTACTGGGCGCGACGCCGGCAACTCGACGAGTACCGGCCGTACCTGGCGTCCCCGGGGCAGTTTGAAGAGTTGCCGGACCTGAAGGCCCCGTTCGGTGCGTTTGCCATCCAGAGCGCTGCCCAGCTGAACGTCCCGGCGTTTATCCGGGTAACTCGCCGGCACCTTGCCGCCGAAAACGCCCTGCGCGACGCCCCCTTCGATTATGCGCAGGTCAGGATCGGGGCCGACGAGGTGCGGTGGAACGATGTGTGTGCCCGCTACCTCATTTTTTGCGAAGGTTACCGTCTGCCGCAGAACCCTTTTTTCAACCTGATCGAACTTAACCCGGCAAAAGGCGAGATCCTGACGCTGACCGCGCCGGCTTTCCAGAGCGAGCAAATCGTGCAAGGCGGCAAATGGGTGTTCCGCAGCCTGAGCGGCGAGGTGCTGGCCGGAACCACGTACCGTTGGGATCAACTCGATGAGACCATCAGCGAGGCGGCCCGCGTCGAGATAGAGGCAGGGTTGCACCTTTTCTTCTCCGGCCGCTACCAAGTCACGGCACAACGGGCCGGGGTGCGTCCGGTGACCCGTGCAGACAACCGGCCCGTCGCCGGACTTCACCCCCAGCACCGGCGCCTGGCAATCCTGAACGGCCTCGGGTCGAAAGGCGCTTTGCAGGCCCCATTCGTCGCCCGTCAGCTGATCGCGAAAATGGAAGACAACCGGGACATTTGCCCGGAGATTGATGCATGCCGGGAATTTCTCTGGA
The DNA here is from genome assembly GCA_019243005.1 of Verrucomicrobiota bacterium. GTDB lineage: Bacteria > Verrucomicrobiota > Verrucomicrobiia > Chthoniobacterales > JAFAMB01 > JAFBAP01. The sequence goes on from JAFAUY010000086.1 coordinate 5,383, forward strand.
AACAACGACGGAGCGCCTGACGGTCTACGCGGCCCGTTGGCTAAAGGAGGCATTACGGCCGGGCGCCTATGCGGTCGACGCCACAGTGGGGAATGGTTACGACACCCTGTTTCTGGCGCATGAGGTGGGACCTGCCGGACGTGTGCTGGGGTTTGATGTCCAAAAAGTCGCGTTGACCAACGCTACCGAGATGCTCCGGTTTGCGGGTTTATTGAACCGGGTTACTCTGGTGCTGGCCTCCCACGAGGATCTCAGATACTATCTGCCGCCGGGGCAGCCGGTTGCGGCAGGCATGTTCAACCTCGGTTACCTGCCCCGTGGCGACCGGCGGATCACCACGCGAGCGGAGAGTACCCTGGCCGCTTTGTCCGCCCTGGTACCGCACCTGGAACCTACGGGCCGGGTAAGCCTTCTTTCATACCGAGGACATCTCGGCGGCGAAGAGGAGTACCAGGCCCTGAGAATCGCCCTGGCCCGGGACACGACGCTCGGGGTAACCGAGGTTGCCGGAGCGGCCGCGCCCGAGGAAGGTCCACGTCTCTTTCTGATCCGGCGCGGGTAGAGTTCGGCGTTCGGAGCTGATCTTCCCACCCTGGAAAATGCCGCAAACTCAGTGACGGGTAACGCGTAACGGGTAGTGGGCGCGATCACAGGGCGGGCACGGCGGATCCACAGATTGCGCAGATTAAGGTCACACGGCGACCACGGCGCTTTTAACCCCGGACGCCGAACCGCACCCGCTACCCGTTACCCGTCACTGAGCTTGTGGCATTTTTCGACTGGTGGCATTTGTGGCATTCTTAAGCATGCAGCGGATAGTGTTCTTTTGGTGGGCAGGCGTGTTGGGTGTCGTACTGCCTGCGGCGCTGGCCGACCCGATTCTGGAGGGTTACACGGTCATCAGCGGCAAAGGGTACGCGTTCGAGCTGAAGGCGCCGCAGGGATGGTACCTGGACGACACCGCGGCTCGCGGGCAAGGGGTTAACGTCGCGTTTTTCCCGAAGGGGTACGAATGGGACGATGCACCCGCGGTTTGTTACGCGCGTGTTCGCACGGTCGGTGGAGAAGTGAACCGGGTCGAGGACCAGGTCAAAGACACGCTGCGAAACCTGCGCCAGAATGGGGCGACGGACCCGGCGGCGCGCTTTGTGCGCACGATCACGACCCAGGATGCGAGCAAGGCCCAGGTCTACTATTTCTCAGGTGACCGCTTTGGTAACCGCGAAGCGACGGCGTACATTCAGGCCAAGGCTTCGATCCAGTTCGTGACCCTCTCTGCGCGCGACCAAACGGCTTTTCAGAACGCCCTGCCGGCGTTCGAATCGCTGGTAAGTTCTTATGAAGATTTAACCAAATCGCCGTCCGGCGACGGCGGGCACTGAAACGGATAAATCTTGCGGTTGTGGCGCGGGAAGGTTCGCATTAAAGGTGGGCGATGACGGCAGAACCCGGATGGCTTCGGTGGGCTCGGGAAGTTCAAGCAATCGCCCAAACGGGTCTGCACTTTGCCGCGTCGAATTACGATCGCGAACGTTATGAGCGACTCCGCGAGCTCGCGATCCAAGCCTTCGCGGAACATTCCAACCTTTCGGAGCCTGAGGTTCGCGTCATTTTCGACCAGCAGCAAGGCTATGCGACGCCGAAGGTCGACGTGCGCGGCGTCGTGTTTCGGGACGATAAAATTTTGCTGGTGCGCGAACGTTCGGACGGACGCTGGACGCTGCCCGGTGGCTGGGCGGATGTAAATGATTCTCCTTCCGAGGCGGTGGAACGCGAGATCCTGGAGGAGTCCGGGTTCAAGGCCAGAAGCCGGCGGTTACTCGCGTTATTCGACCGGGCCAAACACCCGCATCTGCCGCCATTTGCATTCCACGTCTACAAAATCTTTATCGAATGCGAACTGATGGGTGGGTCGCCGGTAACGAGCTACGAAACCACCGCCGTCGACTTTTTCGCCGAGAATGCGTTACCGCCGCTCTCGGCCTCACGGGTTCTGCCGGAACAGATCAAGCGTTGTTTTGAAATGCGGCTGGACCCGCAGGCGCCCGCGTACTTCGATTAGGGCGGGCACACGGTCACACGGCGGCCGCCGCGGAGATGGCGGGCACAGCGGAGAAAAATCACACGGCGCCACGGCGAAACACGGTGACCGCGGCGATCTACAGAAAAGGACGATCATCCGCCGCGTACCCCGCCCTGCTGCCATCACCGAACACCGGCGGGGGCGGCGGATCCGCAGAACACGCAGACAACGCAGAAAAGAAATCCATCCACAGATTACGCAGATTACACAGACGGAGAAAACACCTCACGACGGCATCGGCCCCTCTGTATTTGTGGCATTTTCTGCCACAGCACCCCTTTTGGTTATGCTTTTGTTGGCAGCGCTTGTCACGACGACCATCACGATCCTTATTCTCAGGATCACGTTCGGCTTTTTATGGCGTCCGTTAAGGCCGCCGCAGCCCGGCCCACCGTTCTGGCGGATGTTCATCCGGGCGGCCGCAACGGTGGCGCTCCGCCGCTTGCGGGACCGTTGGGCCAAAAGACGGCCTCCCCGGCCACCGGTACCTTTAACTCGCACCAAGCGGTATTAATGTCCCTGCCTAAGGTCAACCGTCTTACCGGCAAGGGAGGCTGCCTTAAAACCAGGTGGGAAACCGGCGGCGCCGGAGCGCCGCCTTCAGCGTCTACCCTTGCAACAACAGCCGGGTCGGATCTTCGATGCAGTCTTTGACCCGGACCAGGAAAGTTACCGCCTCCTTGCCGTCCACGACGCGATGGTCATAGCTGAGGGCAAGGTACATCATGGGCCGCACTTCCACCTTGTCTCCGATCGCCACCGGCCGGTTCTGGATTTTGTGCATCCCGAGGATGCCGCTCTGCGGCGGATTGAGGATGGGCGTGCTGAGGAGAGAGCCGTAGATGCCGCCGTTGGTGATCGTGAAAACCCCACCCATGAGGTCATCGAGCTGCAGCTTGCCGTCGCGGGCACGGCCGGCATACTCGGCGACCTCTTTCTCGAGCTCCGCGAAACCTTTCTGATCCGCGTTCCGCACTACGGGAACGACGAGCCCGCGGGGCGTACCGACGGCCACGCCGATGTCATAGTAGTGGTTTTCGATCAGGTCGTCGCCTTCCATCCGGGCATTAATCGCCGGCACGGACTGCAAAGCGTCGACGGTGGCTTTGATGAAAAACGACATGAACCCGAGCTTGATGCCGTGCCGCTTCTGGAACGACTCCTGGTACTTGGACCGCAGGGACATCACGGCCGACATGTCGCATTCGTTGAACGTGGTCAGCATCGCGGCGTTCTGCTGGGCCATCACCAGCTGCGCCGCAATCTTCCGGCGCAGCGGACTGAGCTTGCGGCGGGTCACCCGGTCTTCCGTCTTGGATGGCGGTGCGGGAGCGGCCGCCGGGGCAGGCGCAGGTGCAGCGGCCGCCGGAGCGGGTGCGGGTGCAGAAGTACGTTTTTCGAGGAAATCGATCACATCGGTCTTCGTGATCTGCCCGTGTTTACCCGTACCGGAGATCCGTTCGAGCGGAACTTTCTCCTCCTCAGCCAGTCTCCGGACCGACGGCGGCAGCGTTTGACCGCCGGTCTCGGCAGGTTTTTGCTGCGCTGCCGGGGCGGCCGCAGGCGCAGAGCTGGGCGTAGCCGGAGCGGTAGCCGCAGCGTCGCTGGGCGCAGGCGCGGCAGCGGCAGGCGCAGGGCTGGGCGCGGCCGGGGTTGCCTCGGCTGCTCCGGCCGGGACCGCTTCGATCCGGCCGACCACGTCGCCGACCTTCACTTCGGAGCCGGGCTCAACGCCGATCATCAGCCGGCCCGGACCCGGTGAGGGAATCTCACTGGAGATCTTGTCTGTCTCCAGCATAAACAACGGTTCTTCGTCTTTGACGACGTCACCGTTTTTCTTCAACCATTCCGAAAGGACGCCGCCCGTGATCGACTCACCGAGCGCAGGGATTTTAATCTCGATACTCATGGGAGGAATCCCGAACCCTTAGATACTAAACGCCTGCTCAACAAGTTCCTTTTGCGCCCGGTCATGCCAGGCTTTCGCACCTTCGGCCGGGCTGGAGGCCTCACCT
>JAFAUY010000197.1 GCA_019243005.1 Verrucomicrobiota bacterium
TTGCGGGCTTGCGGCAGGAGCTGGTGAACTTTCCGCCGCTTGCGCCAAAAGCGGATAAACCAATAACGCAACAAAATTCATTCCGGACCGTGCATATTTAAAACCACTCCCCAGGGAGATGCAAACCAAACAACAGTGCCCACCGGCACGGCTGACCAGGCGGGGGACGCAGAACTTGGACGGCGGCGCATCCCCGGCCCGCTTCGGTCGCCGGCGGTTGGGCGGCGTGAAGGCCGGCCTCGCTGGACGGTGGAGGAGGGCGCGGTTAGATTGTTTGATGGAGCCTGTGGTTCTCAATGAGAGGCCGGATCTGACCAAACGCCTGCATGAAGTGCCGCACAAACCGGGCGTTTACCTCATGCGGGACCGGCTGAACCGCGTGATCTACGTCGGCAAAGCGCGCGACCTGCGTAAACGCCTCGCCCAACATTTCCTTCCCTCGAACCAGCAGAAAGCCGACCTTAAAAATCGCGCGCTTTACGATTCCGTATGGGATTTCGAACTTCACGTGGTCCGCAACGAGCCGGAGGCACTCCTGCTGGAAGGTAAGCTGATCAAGGAATACAGGCCGAAGTACAACATCAGTTTCCGTGATGATAAGCGTTTTCTGCTCGTGAAGGTTAACCTGAACGATCCCATCCCCCGATTCCAGCTTACCCGCTTCCGTAAGGACGACGGGTGCCGCTACTTCGGTCCCTTCGCGCATTCGGGATCGCTCCGGAGCACCCTCAGTTGGATGCGCAAGGAATTCGGGTTGCGTTCCTGCCGGGCGGCGGAGCCGGGGGAAATCGATTACCGGCGCTGCCTGGATCACATTATAAAAAATTGTTCGGCGCCCTGTATCCGCAAGGTGAGCCTCGAAGGGTACAAGGATCGAGTCATGCGCGCCTGCGAGTTTCTGGACGGCCGCAGCGCCGACCTGCTCAAGGAGCTTGAGGACGAGATGAAGGGCGCCGCCGCCAACCTTGAATTCGAGAAGGCGGCGGAGCTCCGTAACATGCTTGAGGACCTGCGGCGAACCACAAAGCCGATGCGCCGTTTTACCCGCAAAACGCTCCCAACCAGCGTTGATCCGGCCGCGGATCTGAAAGCCTTGGCCGATGCCCTGCAGTTGGCCGCCCCGCCGGCGGTGATGGAGTGCTTCGATATTTCGAACATCTCGTCTACCCACATCGTCGCCTCGATGGTCTGTTTCCGGAACGGCGTGCCGGACAAATCCAATTACCGCCGGTATCGAATCCGGAACGTTGAGGGCCAGAACGACTTTGCGAGTATGGCGGAGGTTATCCGGCGGCGGTACTCCCGTGTCCTCCTGGAGGGACGCGCCGCACGCCCCGATCTCGCCGAATACGACCAGGAGCCGGTCGATGAGGCGATGGCCCGGGTCGGCCGGAGCGAGCAGCAGGTGCGGTTGCCTGATCTGGTCATCGTTGATGGCGGCAAAGGGCAGCTGAGTTCCGCCTGCCGCGAGATGGAACGGCTCGGCCTGGAGAATGTACCGATCATCGGTCTGGCTAAGGAATTTGAGGAGATTTACCGGCCCGGCCGTCCGGTACCGTTGCAGCTCCCTGAGGATTCCGGTGCGCTGCAGCTTCTCCAGCGTATCCGGGATGAGGCGCACCGGTTTGCCAATAGCTTTCACCAGTTACTGATGAAACGGCGGATCAGCGAGAGTATCCTGGACGATTGTCCCGGCATTTCCACGGTTCGGAAACAAAAGCTGCTTCAGCAATTCGGGTCCGTGGAGCGGCTTCGAAAAGCCTCCGCGGCTGAGATCGCCGCGGCCGCCGGCATCAGCGAAAGGCTCGCGGAGACGGTGGTGAACTTCTTGAGCCGGGCATGAAACGCCGCGGCAGAGAATGCCACAAATGCCACAAGCGGCAAAATGCCACAAATGACTGACCCCGGTTTGCGGCCTTCCTGGCGCTCTTTGGCCTGTGGCATCGGGTCAATGCACGAATGACGGCAACAGAAGAATGCTACGAATAACCGGCTTACCCGTTTGTGGCATTCTTCTCTGCGTGGCCGCCGTGTGACAAAGTGGTTGCGTCAATTCGAAACCGGTGATGATTTAAGCGCTTCCATGAGACGTCAGCTTGCCCGTTTTGCTTGGTGGCCGCTCGTGTTTGTGTTGCGTTCCGGGTGCCTTGCAGCTGAGGGCAATGCTCCGGAGGCAGACGGCGCGACGACGCCGATCCCGAGTTGGGAAACGCAGCGCCAGGCCGCTGCGTACGTGTTGAGTGTCCCGGCGCCTCGCGGCCAGATCGTGGACCGGAATGGCGAGGCGTTTGCCGTGAACCGGGTAAGCTACAACCTGAGCATTTCGTTTCCGACCCCCCTGACTTTTACCGACCCGCAGATCCGTGAGTTTGCCTGGAAGCAGGCCGGGGTGGCCCGGTCTTTGACGCGGCGGCCGATCGGTTTTTCGGACGACGCGGTGGTCCAGCATTACCGGAACCGCGGGATGATCCCGTTCGACATCGCGACGGATCTGCCGGCCAACGAAGTCGAGTCCCTGAAAAACCGTTTGCCGAACGAACTTGTCCTGCGTCCGATTTACGTGCGCACGTACCCGCAGGGGGCAACGGCCGGTCACGTCATCGGGTATACGGGCAAAACCGGCCGGCTGAGCACCAAGACGCTCCAGAATAACGAGCCGCTTTGGCCGGAAAGCGAGGGACGCGAGGGGATCGAGCAGACGTTCGACGACCAGCTCCGCGGCAAACCGGGGCAGCTTGATCTGACGTTCGACCGGGACGGGCGCAAAACCGGCGAACGGATTACCGTGCCCCCGGAGCCGGGTTACAACGTGGTGACGACGTTGGACCTGAAGGTGCAACAGCTCGCGGAGCGTATCCTGCAAAAACGCGCGAAGCGGGGCGGGGCGATCGTGGTGCTGGACCCAAACAACGGCGAAGTCTTGGCCCTGGCCTCCTGGCCGACCATCAATCCTAATGATTTCGTGCCGTCAATTTCCGAACAGAAATACGCCGCGTTGGACAAAGATCCTACCCTTCCGCTGCTTCCCCGCGCGTACCGGTCGGCTTACCCGGCCGGCTCGACCTTTAAGGTAATTATGGGGGTTGCGGGGTTCCAGAGTAAAAAGCTCGATCCTGACGACGAATTTGATTGTCCCTCCGCGATGCAGATCGGCAACTTGGTTTTCCATAACTGGCGCAAGAGCGACCAGGGTGACCTGACCTTTACGCAAGCGCTCACCCAATCGTGCAACACCTGGTTCTACCAGCTCGGGTTAAAGCTCGGCGCCGACACCATGGTATCCTGGGCGGAGCGGCTCGGCTTGGGCAAACGAACGGGAGTCCTCCTTAATGGGGAGGCTGAGGGCCGGATTCCTACCAATGACTACATGCAGGCTACCTACCACCGCCGGTTCGCGCCCGGCGATCTGGCCAACTTTTCCATCGGGCAAGGCGACATCCTGATCTCGCCGCTGCAGATGGCGCAGGCGATGGCCACGATCGGTAATGGCGGAACGCTGTACCAAACGCGCATCGTCCGCCAGATCCAGACGTTGAATAATGAGGTGGTTTACAGCTATGCCCCCCGGCCGAAGGACGTGCTGCACCTGAGTCCGGTGACGATGCAGGAAATCCGGCAGGGGATGGTCGGGGTGGTGTCCGGCCGGGGCGGGACCGCGGGTTCGGCGAGCGTTGAGGGCGTCAAGGTCGCGGGTAAGACCGGCACCGCCCAGTGGGGGCCGAAAAGCAAGGAACGCACCGCCGCCTGGTTCGCCGGATTTGCGCCGGCCGAATCGCCCAAGTACGCTTACGCGGCCATCTATGAAGGTGCGGTGGGCGAGGGCGTGCACGGCGGGACGGCGGCGGCACCGATGATTGGGGAACTCTTGCGCGAGCTTTTCAGAAACGACTCAAGCGCCAAAGAGAAGGAAAAAGCCAAAAAGCCGGAGAGGGAAGAGCAACCGAATGAGGAAACGCCCGACACCATGGATGAGAGCGATTAACCTCTCCCGGTTCGTGTGGGCCGGATAAAGCCGATTTTATGGTTGCGGCCTTGACTCTTTGTGTGAATCTGGGCGGATGTTAATGAAAAGGCTCTTTTTTGCCGCATCGCTGTGCGTGCTTCCAGCCTACGCGCAAGATACCCAGCCCGCCGGTTCCCCGCCGTCTTCCCCGTCCGCGAGTGCGCCGGCCGCTGCCGCCGCTTCTAATTTGAAGGATGATAAGGATAAGTTGAGCTACAGCCTGGGTGTGGATATCGCCCGCACTTTGCAGCGGCTCGATGTTGACCTTAACCAACAGGCCCTGACGCAGGGACTTTCCGATACTTTGGCCAAGAAGCCTCCGGCGCTGAATGACCAGGAAATCCAGCAGACGCTTCAGAACTTCCAGAAGCAGCTGATCCAGAAGCAACAGGCGGCGATGGCTAAAAAGCAGACCGAAATGAAGGATCTGGCTGAAAAAAATAAGGCCGAAGGCAAGAAATTCCTGGACGAAAACGCGAAGAAACCGGGAGTGAAGACGCTGCCGGACGGTTTGCAGTACAAGGTGGAGAAAGAGGGCACGGGGCCCAAGCCGAAGGAGACGGATGTGGTGGAGACCAACTACCGCGGCACCCTGACCAATGGTCAGGAATTCGATAGCTCGGAAAAGAACGGCGGCCCGGTGAGTTTTCCCGTAAACGGGGTGATAAAAGGCTGGACGGAAGCGCTCAAGCTCATGCCGGTCGGTTCAAAGTGGAAACTCTATATCCCGTCTGAGCTGGCCTACGGTGACGAGGGCGCCGGCGACACGATCCAGCCGGGCTCGACTTTGGTCTTTGACGTGGAGCTTCTGGGCATCAAGAAAGAGGCCGCTGGCGCCCAGCCGGGAGCCGCCGGGACGCCTGAAGCCGACAGCACCGGCGAGAACACCGGAGCCGCAGGCGGAAGCCCCAGCCCTGGCAAGGGAAAGTAAATGCCGCAAATGATGAGCGGCTAGCGGCATTTTAACCGCTACTGCCGCTTGCGGATCTGAAGGTGGAGTTCGCGAAGCTGGCGATCGCTGACGGCGCTGGGTGCTTCCATCAGGAGGTCAAAACCGCGGCTGTTTTTCGGAAAAGCGATGACGTCACGAATGTTGGGGGTATCGGTGATGAGCATCAGCAGACGGTCGATCCCCAATGCGATGCCCCCGTGCGGCGGCGCCCCGTACCGGAACGCTTCCAACAGGTGCCGGAAAAGCTTTTGCTGTGCTTCGGGCGGAATGCCGAGCGCGGCGAACTGTTTTGTCTGGAGATCTCCTTCGTGGATCCGGATACTGCCCCCGCCGATTTCGACGCCGTTAAGCACGACGTCGTAGGCTTCCGCACGCACCTTGTCGTACTCGCCACGTTCCAGGAGCGGAATGTCCTCCGTTTTGGGCCGGGTAAACGGGTGATGCATCGCGTTCCATTTGTTTTCCGCGGCATCGTAGGCCATCAGCGGAAAATCCAGTACCCAGAGAAATTTCAGGTCAGACGGATCGCGCTCCAGGCCGCAAAGATCAGCTACGCGCGAGCGGATGCGTCCGAGGACGGTGCAGACCGTCTCCCACTGGCCGGCTCCGAACAGAATCAGATCACCCTCCTCGATGGCCAATCTCTCGCGCAACGTCGCCTTTTCGGGCTCGCCCAGGAACTTGACGATCGGCGATTTCCACTCGCCGTTTTCGACCTTGATGAAGGCGAGGCCTCTGGCTCCGCTGGACTTGGCCAGGTTGGTGAGTTCCTCAACCTGGCCCGCGGTGATGCCGGCGAACCCTTTGGCATTGATCGCCTTCACCACGCCCCCCTGATCAAGCGCGCCGCGGAAAACCTTGAATTGCGACTCCCGGAACGCCTCGCTGAAATCGACCAGTTCGACGCCGAAGCGCATATCCGGCTTGTCGCTTCCGAAACGGTCCATCGCCTCGCGATACGTGAGCCGGGGGAACGGGGTCGCCACTTCCGCCCCGCGGGTCGCGCGGAAAATTTCGGCCAGAAGGCCCTCGACGAGCCGGATAATGTCCTCGCGCTCGATGAAGGAAGCTTCCAGGTCGATCTGGGTCAGTTCGGTGATCCGATCGGCGCGTGGATCCTCATCACGGAAGCATTTGGCGATCTGATAATAACGCTCGATGCCGCCTACCATCAGCAGCTGTTTAAACTGCTGCGGCGATTGCGATAAGGCATAAAACTGCCCGGGGTAAAGGCGGCTCGGCACCAGAAATTCGCGGGCGCCCTCGGGGGTGCTTTTTGATAAAATGGGCGTTTCCACCTCGATGAAGCCGTACCGGTCGAGGTAATCCCGCGTGACCCGGTTGAGGGTATGGCGCGTGCGCAAGTTTTGCAGCATTGGCGGGCGCCGCAGGTCCAGGTAGCGGTAGGTAAGCCGCAGGTCTTCGTTGGTGACGTTGGCGTCGAGCTGGAAGGGTAGGGGGGCGGAACGGTTGAGGATAATGAGTTCCGACGCAACCACTTCGATTTCGCCCGTGTCCAGTTTCGGGTTGGCGGTTCCCGGGATGCGTTCCGCCACCTCGCCACGGATCTGCACGACGTCCTCATCGTGCAAAGCATGGGCGGCTTCCGCCGCGCCGGCGCTAAGTTCCGGGCGGAAGACGACCTGGGTCCGTCCTTCCCTGTCTCGGAGATCGATAAAGATCACGCCGCCATGGTCACGGCGGGAGGCCACCCAGCCGGCCAACGTCACATGCCGGCCGATATCGGAGGATCGGAGTTCGTTACAGGTATGGGTGCGGTACATAGGCGGGCGATAAGCCAAGCTTTTGCGTGAGTTCCGGCAGCGACACGGTTTCCTCGACGCGGTCCGCGAGGCGTTTCATTTTGAGCAATGGCCATTCCTGGCCGACGACCAGCGCGTATTGCGCTCCCAAGGCCTCGGCCTGTTGAAATTGTTTGCCCACTTTCATCGGGTGCAGGCTGTAATCGGTGGCGCAGCCCCGGCTTCGCAGTTGCTCGACCAGCTTCAGGGCCTCCGGCCGCCGCTCCTCGGCGGCCACGATCACGAAGGCCTGGAGCCGCGCCGCCCGGCAGTAAGCTTCGGCCCAGGCCCGGGCCGACTCGATCTCCTCGATGAGGTTTCCAAGCACCACGTCGCCGATCGCGAAGCCGGCCGCCGGGAGGTCAACGGCGCCGTCGCTGACGGTTTTGATGAGCCCGTCGTACCGGCCTCCCCCGGCCAGAGCCCGGTTTTGCCGGCTGCGGTCAAACACTTCGAAAACGAGCCCGGTGTAGTAATCCAGGCCGCGCACGATGGTCAGGTCGACCTGAATGAACGGTTCGAGTTCGCGGAGCCGCAGTTCCCGGAACAAGTCTTCAAAGCCGGGGAGTTGGTCCGTCGGGGTGGCCAGGAATTGTTTCAGTTCACCTAAGCTCAGCCCGAACGCGCCGAGCTTCTTTGCCGTCGTGCTCTCCTCATCCCGTTCGAGCTTGTCGACGATGGCCAGAAATTCCGATAACCGCTCCGGCGGAAAGCCCCGGTCGGTGAGGAAACGGGCCCAGAGTTCGCGGTTATTGAGGCGGACGTAGAAGTCGCTTTGGGTCAGGCCGAAAGCACGGAACAACGCGACGGCCAGTGCGAGCAGTTCGGCGTCGGCCGCCGGCGAGGCATCGCCGATCAGGTCGCAATTGATCTGATAAAATTCGCGTAACCGGCCCCGCTGCGCCTTCTCGAACCGGAAGAACGGCGCGATGCTGAACCACTTGATCGGTTTTCGGAAATCGCGTTCGCGGGCCGCCACCAGCCGGGTCAGGGTGGGCGTCATTTCCGGACGCATGCAGACGTCCCGCTCGCCCGGATCGTTGAAGCGGAACAGCTGGGTCTTGAGTTCCTCGCCGCTTTTTTTCCGGTAGAGGTCGGTCGGCTCGAGCGTGGGGCCGTCGTACTCCTGGAAGGCGTAATTGCGCGCGACCCGGCGCCACGTTTCGAAAATATAGTTTCGGAACGCGCATTCATTCGGGTAAAAATCGCGGAACCCTGGAAGCTTCTGCATGCCAAAGAGGGCTCACCATGCACTGCGACGAAGGATTTGCAACTTGAAGCCGGGGGCCGGCTCCCGCCCGGGCGGTTGGGCCGCCTTCGCGGATCGCAACTTCGCGCTTTTCTGGGGCGCGCGTTGTCTGGGCGGCATCGCTTTGCAGATGCAAACGGTTGCGGTCGGCTGGCTGGTCTACTCCCTGTCGCACAGCGCGTTTGCGCTCGGCATGATCGGGCTGATGGGTTTCCTGCCGAGCGTCGCCCTGGCCCTGGTGACCGGGCACCTGGCCGACGTGATCAACCGCCGGGTCATCCTCCTGGTGTCCTATGGCTTGATGGCAGGGTGCGCCGTGACGTTAATCGGTTTCACCGCTCTGAGAATTACGGTAACCTGGCCACTTTATGTTCTGGCCTTGCTGGTCGGTTCAGCCAGGGCCTTTGCCAATCCTGCGTCTCAAGCGCTGCTGCCGAACCTCGTGCGGGCCGATCACCTGGGGAATGCCGTCGCCTTAAGTTCCACCGCCTGGCAACTGGCCAGCGTGGCCGGTCCGGCGCTGGGCGGCGTACTCTACGCCTTCGGCGGAACGGCGGTTTTCGGCGCCGTGGCTGGACTTTTTCTGGCCAGTCTCCTGTTTCTGGCGCTCCTGCAGACGCCGCGCCAGCAGGTCCCGCGATCCCAGACCACCTGGCGCACGCTCGTGGCCGGCATCCATTTTATCTGGGCGCGGCCGGTTATCTTCGGGGCGATCAGCCTTGATCTATTTGCCGTGTTGTTCGGCGGCGCCACTGCGCTTTTGCCGATTTATGCGCGGGACCTTTATCACGCCGGCCCCTGGGGTTTGGGCCTCCTGCGCAGCATGCCCGCCTTGGGCGCACTCACGACGGCCGGAATCATCGCCCATCGCCCCCTCGGACGCCGGACCGGCCTGCGTATGTTTCAGGCCGTGGCAACGTTCGGGCTTGCCACCATCGGCTTTGGCCTCTCGCCTTCGCTGGTTCTCGCGCTGCCTTTTCTATTTATCCTCGGAGCCTCCGACATGGTGAGCGTCGTCATCCGCCAGACGCTGGTCCAGGCCGACACGCCCGACGCCATGCGCGGCCGCGTCGCCGCGGTGAATTCCGTATTCATCGGCGCCTCGAATGAACTTGGAGAATTCGAGTCGGGTACCGTCGCCGCGCTGATCGGTACCGTACCCTCCGTGGTGGCCGGCGGGATCGGCACGCTCCTGGTCGTCGGGCTATGGATGGCCTGGTTTCCGGAACTGCGCCGTCGTGATCGCCTGGTCGAAACCGCGGAGATCCTGGTCCCGAAACCTGCGACGGATGAGGGTTAAGCCCCCGCTTGTAAATTCGTGTTTGCGGTTTCGCAATTTTGCGCGACGTTTCTCCTCCCGCGCTAATGCGGCCCGTTATTCGGTTATGTCGCGCTCCCAGCTCACGGTTTCGATTTTACCTGAACACCTCGCCATTTGCCGCCTTGACGCCGGCGCCTCTGTCCCGGTATGGGCCGAACAGGGAACGTTCGTTTCGGTTACCCGCACCCGCGAGGAGCTTACCGTGATCTGTCCGGAGGAACGGATCGCCCCGGAGGTCGAAGCCAGCCGTAATTGGCGCGCCATCCGGCTGCAGGGACCTTTTGACCTGAATCTGGTAGGTCTCCTGGTGTCCGTCGCCGCGCCGCTCGCGCAGGCGGGCGTCAGCATTTTACCCATCGGCACTTACGATACCGATTACGTGCTCGTGCGTCAGACACAGCTCGAGGCGGCGATCCGGGCATTAAGGTTCATCGGCATCGAGGTTCAGGACGGGGCGTAGCCGCGGCGCGTCCCGCGCTGAATGAGGCAGGGCGAAGGATCTCGGGTGGCGATCGCGGCCGCCCGGCCCTTTTCTGCGGTACGAGAATCGGCCGGCTCCTTCCTGGTTTGCGGGAAGAGATCGGTTCGCTCTTGTGGAGCTTTTCAGCATGGGCCACTGTGCCGCCGATGGCACGACCTGCGAAACGAACAAAAATTGTAGCGACAATCGGGCCCGCCAGCAACACCGAGGAGATGTTGCGCCGCCTGATTGAAGCCGGGATGGACGTGGCGCGGCTGAATTTTTCCCACGGCCCGGCTGAACATACGAGACCTCTCGTAGACAGAATTCGGAAGGTGTCTCGAGAGATGGGCGTGTTTGTTGGCATCATGGGTGACCTGCGCGGTC
>JAFAUY010000228.1 GCA_019243005.1 Verrucomicrobiota bacterium
GGTCTGAGGCGACGCTTTTTGCCCTGGAGGACGAGCCGGGCGGCCTCGGCCAGGATCCGTTCCGGGTACGCCACGCCGTCGACCAAGCCGATTTTGAGCGCAGGTTTCGCAGCCTGTTGTTTACCGGTTAAAATCATCTCGAGCGCGGCCGGCAAACCGATGAGTCGCGGCAAACGGGTCGAGCCGCCCCAGGCGGGCAGAATGCCGAGGTTGGTTTCCGGCAGACCAAGCTTGGTCGCGGCATCCAGGGAAGCGACCCGGTAATCACAAGCCAGGGCGATCTCAAGGCCCCCGCCCAAGGCCACCCCGTGAATGGCGGCGGCGGTCGGAAACGGCAGGCGGCCGAGCCGGTCGAAGGTCTGCTGGCCTTGTTCAATCAAACGGCCGATGCGTTGCGGATCGCGGTCCCGGGTAAAACCGTTCAGGTCAGCCCCCGCGATGAAGATCCTGGGTTTCGCGCTCCGGATGACCAGACCCTTGACGCGGCCGGCCTTCGACGCCAGCGAATCCAGGTGCTGGCTGAGTTCGTCCAACGTCGGCTGGTCGAAAATGTTGGCGGCGGAGTCCGGACGATCAAACGTCAGGACGGCAACGCCGGAATCGAGCAGTTCGCAACGGATATTGCCGTTCGCGGTCATGGTCGTGGCCCGGGTCGATTGGGTTAATTTCGATTCAGCCAGAGTGCGCCTCCCTGGCCGCCGCCGACGCATAAGGAAACCAGCGCCCGGTTCTGGTTCCGCCGATGCAGTTCTTTCAATGCCGTAAGCACCAGGCGCGCCCCGGTAACCCCAACCGGATGCCCGAGCGCGATGCTCCCGCCGTTCACATTGAGAATTTCATCCGGGATTTCGCCCAGCGCATCCTCACGGCCGAGGTGCTGGCGGCTGTACTCGGCTGAACGCGCCGCGATCTGACAAGCCAGCACCTGGGCGGCAAACGCTTCGTTGATTTCGATCAATTCGGCGTCCTTCAACCCCAGGCCGGTCTTCTGTTCGGCCCGCTGAATCGCGTAGACGGGACCAAGGCCCATGCGGGAGGGGTCAAGCCCGGCGTAAGCGTAGCCTTCAAGGCGCCCGAGGGGCTGCAGGCCGGCCTCGCGGAGGGCCTTACCCGTCATCAGGAGCAGGACCGCCGCCCCGTCGGTGATCTGTGAAGAGTTGCCGGCGGTTACCGTGCCGGTCACAGGTTCAAAAACGGGTTTGAGCTTCGCCAAAGCCTCCATGGTCTGGTTTTCGCGCGGACCGTTGTCCTGGTCGAAGTAAGGCTTGCCGTTTTTGGATTTGGTCAGGTAAACGGGGGTGATCTCTTCACCCAGCCTGGCGCGGGCGGCGACGGCTTTGTGGTGCGATTTCATGGCAAACTCGTCCTGTTGTTGCCGCGAGATATTGAAATCACGGCTGAGATTTTCCGCGGTTTGACCCATGTTCAGCCCGCTGATCGGATCCGACAGGCCGAGCTGCAAACCGACGCGCGGCCGAAGGTCAGCCGGGCGGAAAGTGGCCAGCACCCCGAGTTTTTGAGGAAGGCTTTTGGCGCGCGCCAGGGCGCCGAGTTTCTTGGCCGTTTCGTACTGGTAGAGCAGGGGAACCTGGGACATGCTCTCGACGCCCCCGACCACAAACACGTCGCCTCGTCCGATGAGCATCTTCTCGGCCGCTTGCGTCACGGCTTCAAATCCGGACGCGCAGTTTCGGTGCACGGTGATGGCCGGCACCGATTCGGGGACGCCCGCGCGAAGGGCCACCACGCGTGCGATGTTGGCGGCGTCAGCCGGTTGGCCGACGCACCCCAGGATGACTTCCTCAATGGTGGCCGGATCGATGCCGGTCCGCGCGAGCAGCATGCTCATGGCAGCTTTACCCAGCTCGACCGCATCGCTGTCGGCCAGGGCGGTGCCCGCTTTGGCGAACGGCGTGCGGACGCCGTCGACGATGTAAATAGGTTCGTTCATAGGTGGGTTTGGGCCATCTTGCCCGCCCGGGGGCAGACGTCGGGAAGGTTAGGTTCTGGCCGAAGGGTCCAAGCTGCCCTCGACCCGGTGCCGGCCGGCGGCCTCATACCGGTCCAATTTTTCGGTGAGTTGCTCTTCTCCGGCGTACAAGCCGGCGATGGTTTCGGCGTAGCGTTCAGCGATGCGCTTGCGGCGCATTTTCATCGTAGGGGTGAGTTCCCCATTCGCAACCGACCATTCCGCCGGCAGCAGCGCATATTTCTTGACCTGCAGGTATCGACCGAAGTTTGTGTTCAGGCGGGCGACCTCCGCGTCGAACAAACGTTTTACCTCCGGCCGGTGCAGCAGCTGCTCTCGCTCTGACGAGGCGCCGTCCTGCAGGCCGAGCGCATTGGCCAGGGCGGCAAAGTTCGGCACGATCAACGCCGCCGGGAACTTATGATTTTCGCCGACGACCATGATCTGGCTGATGTAGCGTGACTCCTTGAATTTGTTTTCGACCTGCTGCGGCGCAATGTATTTCCCGCCGGACGTCTTGAAGACCTCCTTTTTTCGATCGGTAATTTTGAGAAACTCCTCGTCGAATGCTCCGACGTCTCCGGTGTGCAGCCACCCGCCCGCATCGATCGTTTCCGCCGTGAGATCCGGGCGGAGGTAGTAGCCCTGCATCACGTTCGGGCCACGGTAAAGGATCTCGCCATCTTCAGCGATTCTGACCTCGCCGCCGGGAATGATGGGCCCCACGGTGCCGATCCGGTGGTGATTGCCCCGGGGCCGGTTGACGGCGACAACCGGGGCGGCTTCCGTCGGACCGTAGCCTTCGTACACCGGCATTTTGGCGGCCCAGAAGATCCGCGCCAACCTCGGTTGCAGGGCGGCTGAGCCGGAAATAATGGCCCGCACGCGGCCGCCCAGCGCCGCGCGCCATTTCCGGTAGACCAGACGGTCGGCCAGGACCAGGCTCACACGTTGAGGCACGGTCATCGGGTGATCAGGGTCATACTGCACGGCGAGACGGAGCGCCCATCGGGCGATCCACCGTTGCGGCAACGGCAGTTGCTCGCTGCGTTCGAGGATCTTTTCGTAAATCTTCTCAAGCAAACGCGGCACGGTCGAAAAAATATGCGGCCGCACCTCGCGCAGGTTTACCATGATCGTGTTCAGGTTTTCGGCGTAATAGACGG
>JAFAUY010000458.1 GCA_019243005.1 Verrucomicrobiota bacterium
ATGGGTGCCCTGGCCGGAACAGAGAAGGGCTGTAGGGCCACGTTCGGGTGCACGACGTGTGCCGCCGAGACCGCTATGGCGGTCGCTTCCTGGTCGATGCGCCTGGCGATGGCGGCAGCCTTGAGGCGGCCCTTGCGCGCCGCTCCGATCTCGTCACGCCGGTCGGGCGCACCTGGTGGGCCGTCCAGGGCCGTAGCCATTTTCAGGGCCAGATCGCCGCCGTTCCAAACTTCAGCCACTGCGCCGATCGGCGGCGCATAGTCCAACCCGGGGGCAAAAACCGGCGTATCTTTGGACAACGCTTCCAGCCTGTCCTGCGGCAGCTTGGTTACCCGGGCAATGGAAGGTAAATCCATCACCACCGGATCGCCGCCCGGAACTGCCACCAGCACGTCTTGCACCAGGCCGGTCGCGATGAAAGCACCTGCCGCCGCGCGCCCGAAGAGAACGCTGACGCTGCGATGCCCTTGCCGGGAGGCCAGCACGAAACATTTCGCCAGATGCGCCAGGTACTCGTTCAGCCCCAGCAACCCGTCGCGCCGCCGCATGCGCTGGCTCTGCGCATCAATCAACACCGCAATGGGACGGCCGGGCGCATGGCGGGTCACATCAAGCACGTGTCCCCCGAGCGCCAGCGCGCCGTCGATTCCCAGAGGCGTGCGGTTGACCACGCCGAGGACTGCCGCCGTGCTGCCTTCACCGTATCGGGCCATGCCGTGCAGGACTCCTTCCTTCTCGACCCGCGTGTCGTGACCTGCAGGGAACAGGGCGTCCAACACTTCATCGAGCGTCATGGTTGGCCTCCTTTTGCGCATGCGCGATCCGATCAAAATCCTCATCCGGTAAATCGGCGATGCGGTCCGGTTCGGCGATGCCCATCGCCTGCCAGATTTCCGGCGTATCCTGGCACCGGCCGAATTTTTCGAGGCGACGGGCGAGCCGCGCCTGCTCTTGTGCCATCGTATCGAGGTCGAACGCGGGTATCCGGTCCAGCAGATTGATGGCCGCTTCCCGGAAGCTGGCGATGTTGTCCTCGGCGTAGGCGTCGGCGCCGCCGAGCAACCGGCGCGTCTTGCCGCCGGTCGTGCGCCAGACCAGCGGCCGGTCACGGGAGTCGAACTCCTCCACGCCCATATTCGTCTCGATCACCTCCGGTCCGGAAACGCTGATCCGGCCCTGCTCGGAAATCACGATCCGGCTGCAACACCCGGCGATTATGCCTCCGCCGCCGAAACAACCCGCCCGGCCGCCGACCAGCGCGATCACGGCGACGCCGGCGATGCGTGCATCCAGAATGGCGCGGATGATCTCGGCAACCGCCAGTTCACCGGCGTTCGCCTCCTGCAAACGCACGCCGCCGGTGTCCAGCAGCAGCATCACCACGCGCGGCGCGTCCTGGTGACCGCGCGCGTAGCGCAGCAAGCCGGTCAGCTTGGCCCCATGCACCTCGCCAAAGGTGCCGCCCATAAAGCGGCCTTCCTGCGCGGCGAGCAGCACCTCCCGGCCTTTGATCGTGCCGCGACCGATAATGATCCCGTCGTCAAAAGCTTCCGGCAGGTCGAACCGCGCAAGGTGCGGGCTGACCTCGCGCTTTTCCGGTCCGATAAATTCGGTAAAGCTCCCGGTATCGAGCAGACCGGCAACGCGCTCGCGGCCGGTGGCCTCGTACCAGCTTCCCGTACGGTACTTGGTGAGCGGCGCCTTCACCCGTCGACCTCCATCAGGCGCACGCCCTGCGCCAGCCGCAATGAAACCGTATCGGGACGGGCGCCTCCATCATTGATCGAGATTCTCAACCCGCCCGGCGAATGGCGCTCGACAAAGTCATCAATGACGGCGCGCCACACGTCGCCGAATCCCTCGACGGAGGTCTTGACGGTGACCTCGCACTGGGTATCGCTCAGGACGCGCTCCAGCAGCACTTCCAGGTTGCCCGACGCCACCACGCCCGTGATTGCGTGACCCTTCGTACCGGGCGCGCGTCCCGCCGCGGTTCGGCGGATTTCCAATGTCTCCATAAACCAAGGGGTCCTTGCTCCTTTCGTTCCTCGTTCAAGCCGGCTACCAATGGCTACCAATTGCGGAATTTGCCGGGCGGCCGGTACAGGCCGCCGGACCATTTCACCAGGTCTTTGATCGAACGCGCCGCCAGCAAATGCCGGTTCGCATCCAGCGGATCGATGTCGAGATCCTCCGGACGGCGGATTACGCCGCGGCTGCGCAAACTTTCCACCATTTTCCGGTCACGCGCGCGGCCCACGCTCGTGAAACCGGCCACGCCGCGAATGGCCTGCTCACGTTCCTCGGCTGTGCGGCAAAGCAGCAGGTTGGCGATGCCTTCCTCCGTGACGATGTGGGTCACGTCGTCACCGTAGATCATCACCGGGACAAGCTCCAGCTTCATGCGCCGGGCAAACTCCACGCTGGCGAGTTCCTCGACGAACGCCGGCACCATTTTGTCACCGAAGGTTTCCAGCAGTTGCACCACCAGTTTGCGTCCGCGCACCATGCCCGGGTGCGCCTCGGTTGCCTCACGGCCCGCCTTCAGCCAGGCGTTTGAGGGATGGCGGCGGCCGTGGGCGTCGGAACCCATGTTCGGCGCACCGCCGAAGCCGGGAATACGTTCGGGCGTGACCGTCGAACTGTTGGCGGCCAGATCAATCTGGAGCGTGGAGCCGATAAACAGGTCGCAGGCGTACAGCCCCGCCGTCTGGCAAAACGCGCGGTTGGAGCGCAGCGAGCCGTCCGCCCCGGTAAAGTACACGTCCGGTCGGGCACGGATGTAGTCGTCCATCCCCACTTCCGAACCGAAGCAGTGAATCTGCTTCACCCAGCCCGACTCAATCGCGGGAATCAGCGTCGGGTGAGGATTGAGCGCCCAGTGCGTCGCCACCTTCCCTTTAAGCCCCAGCGACTCGCCAAACGTCGGCAGCAACAGTTCAATGGCCGCCGTTCCGTAACCGATGCCGTGGTTGAGGCGCTGGATACCGTATTCCGCGTAGATACCCTTGATGGCGAGCATCGCCATCAGGATCTGTGTGTCGGTGATTTGGGCCGGATCGCGCGTGAATAACGGTTCGACGTAAAAAGGGGTGGGCGCCTCGACCACGAAATCTATGCGGTCGCCGGGAATGTCCACGCGCGGGACGCGGTCGGCCAGTTTGTTGACCTGCGCGATGACAATCCCGCTTTTAAAATGGGTTGCCTCCACGATGGTTGGCGTGTCCTCAGTGTTCGGGCCGGTGTAAAGGTTACCTTCCCGATCGCCGCTGACGGCCGCGATGAGCGCGATCTGCGGCGTCAAATCCACGAAGTAACGCGCGAAAAGCTCAATGTAAGTGTGAATGGCGCCGAGTTGGATCCTGCCGGCGTAGAGGGCGCGAGCGATCGCGGCACCCTGCGGGCCGGAGTACGAGAAATCGAGTTTGGAAGCGATGCCCTTGGTGAACAGGTCAAGGTGCGCGGACAACACCAGACCTGATTGCACAATGTGCAGGTCATGGAGCCTGGACCCGTCCGCACCGGCCAGCGCGGTTGCCAGGTGGTCGGCCTGTTTTTGGTTGTCGCCTTCCAGACAGACGCGGTCCCCGGGACGAATCACCGCCTCCAGCAAGGCGGTCGTGTCCTTTGCGGCAAAGACTTTTCCGTCGGAAAACCTGCGGCCGGCCTCAAGCCGCGACTCCCTTTCGATTTGTTGTCTCCGCCACTCGGGCATTACAAAACGAAATTGAAACTGGCGAGGCGTACGGAACCTGTTTCCCGGATTTTGAGGAGCAAATCCGGCCGGAATAATGAATCAGACGCGTTTCGGGCCTCCCCTGGAAAATAAAGCTGCGTGGTAAGGATCGGCCCGTTGGCAGCCTGCAGGCGCACGTGATAATGCCGGGTGCGGCCCGGGTATAAACCCGGAACGATCGTCTCGAGCGTGTACCTCCCATTTGCATCTGAGAATTGATGACCCCGGCAGCGGAATTCCTTAAAATCGTATTCACCGTCGGCATCCGCGTGCCAGAAGTCGAGCAGCGCCCCGGGAATCGGTCTGCCTTTGCGGTCGAGCACAAAACCAGACAACCTGACCGGAGTGCCCTTGACACCTCCGGATTCACGAAAATCGCTCTTCAGGGGCGAATTAGGACGGAAAAACGGGCCGGCCATCTCCTCGGGCGTCAGCTCAAGCGGTTCACCAGCGGCAGGGGTGGGTTCTAACTCGACCACGCCATCGTCCCGGCCGAGTAAGGCCTGAACCCGTGCGAGCAGGGCAACCGGGGCAGCCGCCACGCCAACTGCACGAAGGAACCGGCGCCTTGAGAAGGCCGGTCGACCAGAATCCGCCATGCAGTATCCTCACGCGCCCGGGTGATTTTGCAATCCGTTTCCATCGGGGAACCTGACCGGCTCCCGAAGAGAACGCCCGATTGCCCGGAGTGTTTCCGGCCGGGATAACTACGATTTCTGGCCTGGTTGTAATCTGTAACCCGGCCAGAAATCCCGATGCCTGCTCTCGAATTAAATCCCGTATTTTCTCCTTGGTTGGCGAGGGAGAAGCTGGGATAAACCCCTGCAAAGTAAGTTAGCCCCTTTTCTGGATCCTTTATGAACAGGTCTCCTTCTTCCTTCCGGGTCGGCGATAGCGAACCGCCGGCGCTGGAAACCCGCCACTGGCTGGTCATTTTCGCCTCCTCGCTAGGTACGGTCTTTGAATGGTATGATTTTTACCTTTACGGATCGTTGGCTGCGATCATCGGCAAACAGTTCTTTTCAGGGCTGGATCCGACTTCGCAATTTATTTTTGCGCTCCTGGCGTTTGCAGCCGGTTTCGCGGTGCGTCCCTTCGGCGCCTTGGTCTTTGGTCGCGTCGGCGATCTGGTGGGCCGCAAATACACGTTCCTGATCACGATCCTCTGCATGGGCGCGTCGACCTTTCTGGTCGGCCTGCTTCCCAGTTACCAGGCAATCGGCGTGGGGGCCCCGATCCTTCTGATCGCGTTGCGCCTGTTGCAGGGGCTCGCCCTTGGGGGCGAATACGGCGGCGCAGCCACCTACGTCGCCGAGCACGCACCGCAGGGCAAGCGCGGTTTTTACACGAGCTGGATTCAGACGACCGCGACGCTCGGATTGTTCCTTTCCCTGATTGTGATCCTCGGGGTGCGCACCTGGATGGGTGAAGAACAGTTCAGCCTCTGGGCCTGGCGGATACCGTTCCTGGTTTCGGTGATCCTCCTCGGCATCTCCGTTTACATCCGCCTCAGGCTGAATGAATCGCCGTTGTTTGCGGAAATGAAAGCCCACGGGCGCGGTTCCAAGGCGCCTCTGTCAGACTCCTTCGCCCGGTGGAGCAATCTCAGAATCGTGCTGCTCGCCTTATTGGGGCTCACCGCCGGTCAAGCCGTGATTTGGTACACCGGCCAGTTTTACGCCCTCTATTTCCTGACGCAAACGTTGAAGGTAGACGGTCCGACCGCAAATATCCTGATCGCAGCGTCGCTGTTGATCGGGACGCCTTTTTTCATCGTTTTTGGCGCGCTTGCGGACAGGGCGGGTCGCAAACCAATCATCATGCTCGGTTGCCTGCTGGCGGTGCTGACCTACTTCCCGCTGTTCAAAGCGCTCACGCATTATTCCAACCCTGCGCTCGAAGCGGCGCAAATGAAGTCCCCCGTCATCGTCACCGCCGATCCGCGGACGGTGCATTTTCAGTTCGAGTTTTTTGCCAATCCCAACAAGCCCAATTTCACCTCGTCGGCCGACATCGCTACCGCCGCGCTGGCCCGGGCCTCAGTTTCTTACTCGATCGATCCGGCGCCTCCAGGCACGGTCGCTTCGGTAAAAGTCGGGGGCAAAGTTATTCCGAGTTTTGAAGGAGGACCGCTGAGTGCGGCCGATTTTAAAGCCAAGAATGCCGCCTTTACCAAAGAACTGGGCGCTGCCATCAAGCAGGCGGGCTACCCGGATAAAGCGGACAAGGCGCAGCTTAATGCTCCTTTGGTCATCGTACTGCTGACCATCCTGGTGATTTACGTGACCATGGTTTACGGCCCGATCGCCGCGGCGCTCGTCGAGCTGTTCCCGACGCGCATCCGTTACACCTCAATGTCACTTCCGTACCACATCGGCAATGGATGGTTCGGCGGCTTCCTGCCGACGATCGCCTTCGCGCTGGTGGCGACCAACGGCAACATCTATTACGGCCTGTGGTACCCGATCGTGGTTGCTGCCATGACCTTTGTGATCGGCCTGATCTTTATTCCCGAAACCAAGGACCGTCCGCTGCATCATGATCCCGATTCCCCGGATTATCCGGGCTAGGGAAAATGCCACAAATGCCACGAGCGGAAAAATGCCACAAATGAGGAGGGGTGGCGGAGGTCGAGTTCGGCGGCGGATGATCGTCCCGCAGATGTCCCGTGGCGGCAGCAGGTCAGGGTGGGCGGCGGATAATCGTCTCTCTTCCCGCCGTGGTCGCCGTGTTCAGCCGTGGCGCCGTGTGAATTCTTCCGCCGTGGCCGCCGTGTGACAGTGTGACCGCCAATGCCTTGGCCATCGCCGCATAACCGAAATGCCCTTGGTTCACCTCGGCGTACCGGACCCCGCCCCATCGGTGCACCAGTTCTTGCAGTAGCGCCGGCGGCGTGATCCGGTCGTAAGCGCCGCCGATGACCAGGACCCGGTCGGGCGGGACCAGCGGTTGGCCGTGCAGCGGTGACGTGAGATGCGCATGCCGGCTGGTCGCCCCCGGTTTGATGCCTGCCTGGATGAGCATACGGCGGACCGCGGAACCGGCGGGGCTCTGCCAAAGAATATGCTCAATATCCGTGACCGGCTGCAACAGGGTGATGAACCGAAAATCCGCTTCCAAAAAACTGACCAGAGCCCCGATCCAGCCGCCATAACTCGTGCCGATCAATCCAAATGCGGGACACCCCTGGGCCCTGAACCATGCCATGAGCTGGCGGACTTCGATGACCGCCTGGCGGAGGGTTTCGCCGTTGCGGGGCAGGTCGGCGGTGAGGGCCAACGCACCATTGGGCAATCCGGGCGGTCTGCGCCGGCTGTGATACGGCAACTGGATCAGGACGGCATTCCAACCCTGCGCATTGAAACGAGCAGCGATCCGGCGGTAACCGAAGTCACCGGCCGACATCAAAGCGTGCAAAAAGATCACCGTTGGCGCGCGGAAGCGTTGGTGATCGTTTCCTGTCCAGAAGACCTTCGCCCAGACCCGGTTGTTTTCCCGATGACGGCTCGGGACCGGCGTCGGCCAGCAGAGAAGTGCGCCCTGCGACCGCATCGCCGGCATCGCGCCGGTTACCGCGAAAAATTCCTCGCGCCGGAGGCCGTCACACGAGTTCAGGTAAGACTCCAGCTGTTCTGGTGTGCAAACGTGCCGCGCCAAGCGCGTTTGGAAGGCGTCGAGTAGCGTGCATATGACCGTGTCGGTGAAACGTGAGGTGTGGCGCTGAACCTCGATCATTGGCTTTGCGGGAATCGCCCGTGATTGCTCTCCCCGTGGAGTCGCCTTCGCTCGAATGAATCTGCGGTCAGACGGTCAAAGGCGGCTGGTTGGATACACGATCGCTATGCCGGTATGCGGATACTGCCAGAAATCGGGCTCCTCGACCGGTGTTTGGTCCGTGAGAATCACCGCCACGGCGCCGAGGCAGGCCGCCTCCCTTTGCAGCCTGCCGTAGTTGTCCGCGGGGTCGGTGTTCCGCCCACCGGGCGACGAGACCGTTCCGACCATGAAGTAACTGCGCGGCGGTGGTGCCGCAAAGATCACCACCTGGTCAGCGGAGACTTTCCGCTCCGGCGGAAAATCTTCCCACCACTTGGAGCAACAACCTCCCAAGGCGAGACCCGCGCAGACGGTTCCGATCGCAAAGGTTCTGGACACAACCCACCTTACCAGACCGGCTGCCGGCAAGTCCAGAGGGTCTGCGAGCCGCTCAATGATGATCGGCAGGTCCCGGGTATGGCCGATGGCTTGGCCTTGCTGGCAGGCCAGCCGCCCGGATGCCCGAACCTGGCGGGGCCCGCGCTCAACGCCGGCGCACTCTCGGGTTCAATCCCGCACTCTGAGAAACCCTGAAACTTTGCCGCTCGGAAAGCTTTGGAATTCAATAACTATGAGCGTCCTTTCAGCGCCCAGTTCGCCAGAGCCGAGGTCCGAAGTCGGCGTGCCCGTGCGCTCGCCGCGCACGTCGATTATCCTGGCCGAACTGGCCCGCCAGCGTCGTTACGAACGCCGCCGCCGGCGACTCAGACGCCTGCAGCGCCGCCGCGCTTGGGCCCGCCGAATGGCCTGGCTCGCCGCCTTTGGCCGGAAACCGTTCGGCCTGGTCCGCACCGACGCTGCACCCTGCCTGTTGATGTTTGCCGGCATCGTGCCGCTCCTCTGCGTCCTGAAGTGGTAACCTCGGTGGACGGTCACCTTTACGGTCACGTTTACACCCATTCTCAAGATGGTTGAGCTGGCCTTTCCCCCGAAGGGGCAACGCGGGAGCGGCGGTCGCAGCCGCCATCATTCACACCAAGCTTTTTAGTCCCTGGATGGGGCATTTAACCTGGAAGGGGGCCTTGGAAACGAGGTCGGCGCCCCGTCGGAACGCGGGAAAGGGCGGCCGGGCGGGTAACGGACACTGGCCGGGGTGATGCGCACCCCTATGCCCGCTTTGAAAGCGTATGAGAGGCAAGGGATAATCCATGGCCAAGTCTCTCACACTTCTCTAAAAGCATGGCGGGCGCTTCAGCCCAAAACGTTGCACTCCGGCCAACAAATCTTTTCTTTTCCGTTGACAGTTCTCCCCTTCCGGTAAGAACGTTGCCACGTCGATTGCCCGGTTGCGTTTTAACGACGTTACCGCATTGATCCCCCCCGAACACATGAGAGCAGTCCCAACCGGCTTTCGTTTGACTTGGTTTCCCCCTGCGTTCCCTCATCCCGCCGCGTCTCCAACCCCTCCATCCTCTGCGGCGAAAACTAACCCCCCGCCCCCTGACCCAATGAGCAGAAGATCCCTGATCACGGCCTGTCTGATGGCCGGATGCGCCGCCCTGTTAATCTCCTCGGTATCCACGGCAGACGCAAAGACTGAAAGGCTCGCCCTGAACGTACCGAACATGGCCTTTCCCTTCTTTGCCTTTATGCGCAACCAAGCCAACGACGAGGCCAGGAAGTTGAAGGTGGACCTGTTCCTCCAGGACGGTCAAGGTAGTTCGCCCAAACAATCCAGTGACCTGCGCAACACGATAACCCAGGGCGTGGACGGTATCGTGCTGGTGCCCAACGACGTTCACGCGCTGGTGCCCGCCGTCAATGAGGCCCTTCAGGCTAATATCCCGCTGGTCACGGTTGACCGCAGGGTGGTCGGTACCAGCAAGCCCGTTCCTCACGTAGGTGCGGATAACGTCGCCGGCGGGCGGGCCCAAGGGGAGTGGGTGATCAAGAAGTTTCCTAACGGGGCCAAAATCCTCTTCTTGCGCGGTGAACCGGGATCCAGCCCGGCGATCGATCGCGCCGAAGGATTTTACGCCGTGATCAAGCCGGCGGCAGACAAGTACAAGGTGCTGGCCGATCAAACCGCCAACTTTCATCGTGACCAGGGGATGACGGTGACCCAGAACCTGCTGACGTCGCTGGGGACCCTGCCGGACGTGATCGTCAGTTCCAACGACGACATGGCCTTGGGCGCCGTCTCGGCTTTGCAGCAGTCGGGTGTGCCTAAGGGTAAGGTGGCCGTGATTGGCTACGATGCGTTGCCTGAAGCGTTGCAGGCGATCCGTAACGGGGATATGGCGGCCACCGTGGAGCAATCGCCCGGTAAGCAAGTGCGGACGGCGATGGATGAGTTAGTGGGCTTAATCCGTGACAAGACGCCGATGCAAAGCGTATCGATTCCGCCGTTTGTGGTGGACAGCTCCAATCTGGAAAAGGCTGAGCGGATCGACGAAGCCAAATAAGCCGGCCGTTTTACGTTCGACGGTCTGGCTGGCGGGTGCGTGGGAGGCCCGGAGAGGCCGATCAAAAGCACCCGCCCACGCTAGGGAGCTCGTGGCTGATTGACCGGCGCTCGCTGGAGCCGGGCCATTACGCCGGTCGCCGGTAACGCAACCAGGCCACTCCGCCGCAGGAGAGCAAGCCCACCGCCGCCAGGCTGATGCCTGACGGTTCGGGCACGGACGCACCCACAATCGTCACCATGGTGCCACCACTGACGCTGAAGCTATTCCCGCTCGCCGGCGTAAATTCGATGGGGTCAAAGACGCCCATCCCCAGATCGCCGGTAAGAAAATGCGATTGGCCCGATGCGTCTGGACGCGTGGCAAAGACCGAAGGGCCGTAGAACGGCGGCGGCGAAGAAAGCTGAATGGTGCCGACCGACGTGGTGAGGCTGATGTCGGTTACGTTGCCGGCGGAATTGGAGAAAACGTAAGTCCCTGAAAACACCTGATCCGTGCTTCCGCCAAAGGTGTAAGACCCGGAGAGGATGGGTGCGGTGATGTAAAAGGGGCTGTTAGGCGCCGTGGAATTCGACACGGATTCCGGCACCACGAATTGAAAGTCAAACGTGCGACCCGGTGCCGTTAGGGCCGTCAGAGGCGTCGTGTCAGGGTAGTTCCCGGTGAGGTCATAGCGTACTTCCTGGGCTTGGAGCCAGCCTGCGGCGAAAAGGCTAGCCGCCGTCCCGATGGCAAGGGGCAACCGCGTTTTAATTTTCATGCTTGTTATAAACCGGTACAGCCTAGGCGGCGGAGCCGTGCCGGGTAAAGCTAAACCGTAAATATGCCGTCCTTCGAGCGTGGGTCGATCCTTCCACGCCACGCGCCAGAGATCCTTGTAAACCCGTCCAATCGTGCCCTGGGCCTCGCCGTCGCCCGGCCGCTCTCTGACCCGCGCGTCGAGGGCCGCCTCCGCGCGGGCGGAGCGTCCCGTCCGGTTCTCGATTAACGCCAGGAGACACCTCGCCTCAAAATTATGGCGGTCCATTTCCAGAAGATCCTCCAGAACCCCACGCGCCGCGCTGAACCGGTGCAACTCCACCGCATGCCTATATCGGCCTCTCGTGCGTGTTCAGCGCAGGGCGTGTATAGGCCCAACTTCATATCTGTGTCGTAAAAAGGAGTGTCAATCAGCACCAGCCGTGGCTTGCGGGAGCCGCTCATGAGGAAACAGCGCTCCCAAACGTGCCCGATTTTCCTTTTAGTGGACGGACCCTTGCATAGGTTGTTTGATTCGATTGTTGGTATAACGCATCCAGCACTCCTGAACGCCAAGGCAGGCACCGTAACGCTGCGCGAACCCTTGTAGCAACAGCCATGCCAGACCCGTTTTCCCGGGCGCGCTCGCCGTCCGCCGGTTTCGTGGCGGTCGTCTCGCGGGTAGCCGGCACCGCCGAGCCACTAAGAATAGACGATAAACTCCAAAAGGGAGCCGTCGGGATCCCGGAAATACACCGACTTGCCTTCGCCCCGTGCGCCCCGGCGTGGCACCGGCCCGAGTTCAACCGTCACGCCGTGGCTTTGGAGGTGGGCAACCGCCTCGGCCA
>JAFAUY010000459.1 GCA_019243005.1 Verrucomicrobiota bacterium
CGAGACACGATCTCGGCCGTTTCGGCGAGGTGCTGGGCGCTGTAAGTACTCATACGAGAATGCCACTATCTAACCCTTCCGCAGCAGGGCGTCGAGTTCGGCCAGGCCCGCGGGCGAACCGATCTCGTAAAAACGCTGCCGCACTTCGTAACCGGCGAGTTGGCCGCGCCGGGATAACTCCTCCAGTGGCGCAGCGAGATCGAAGGGTTGCTCCGCGTCATAGGCATCGAAGACCGGTGCAGTGAGCGCCATCAGCCCGTAATCGATGTACCGCATCCGGGAAAGCTTCTCCCGTTTGCTGTAAAGTTTGATGCGCCCGTCTTCCCACCAGACGTTACTTTTGTCCCAAGCATCGGCGTTGGCAAAAACCGTCATCAGGGCGGGCTGGTTCGCCGCGCGAAAGGCGTCGAGAACGGCTTGGTAATCGATCGGCAGATACGAATCGCCATAAAGGACCAGGAAATCATCTCCCAGGAGCGGCAGCGCGCGCCTGAGGGCTCCCCCGGTGCCGAGGAGCTTCGGCCCATCAAACGAGTAGCGGAGCCGGACGCCCCAACCCGAACCGTCTCCATAACGGTCACGGATCATTTCGCCGAGGTGCCCCACGCAGAGGACCAGTTCGGTCAAGCCGTTCCGGCTCAAAAGCTCGATTTGGTGGTCAAGAAATGGCTTGCCGGCAACTTCAACCAGGGCCTTGGGAATCTTTTCCGTGACGGGGCGCAGCCGGGTGGCGAGTCCGCCGGCCAGGATCACAATCGGCGTTGAGTTCGGCATGAGGACCCCCCGCGCTGAGCGTTCTTGGTCTGATCACGACTGGACCACAATCTTGGTGCCCTCGAAATCGAAACGGAAGCGGACCTCGGTCAAGCCCTTCTCGCGCATGGCATGGCGCAGCCTGGATTTGTCCTCGGTGTAAAACATAAGGAAACCGCCGCCGCCGGCGCCGATCAATTTGCCGCCGAGCGCGCCGTTGGCCATGGCATAGTCGTACCATTGGTTGATGTGCTGGTTGGACATGCTGCCTGAGCGCTCCTTCTTGCGCTGCCAGTGCACGTCCATCAGACGCGCAAACTCGTGCAGGTCGCCGGCTTCCAAGGCCCGCTGGCTCTGCCTTCCCAGGTCCTTGACGAAATGCAGATTTTCAATCATCGCCTTGTCGGCCACCAGGCTTTTCTGTTTCTGCTCTTGCAGGATTGAGGAAGCCGACCGCGAGTAGCCGGTGAAGAAAAGCAAAAGGTTGTCCTCGAGGTTGAACAGCGTTTCCTCAGTGATCTTGAGCGGCCATGCGTCCACCCGGCCGTCCGGCATGAATTTGAAGCAGGTAATCCCGCCATAAGCCGCGATATACTGGTCTTGTTTGCCGATCGGTTCGCCCAAGCGGTTGATTTCGATTTCACAAGCTTGTTCCGCAAGCTCGGCCGGGTGCACCAGGTGTTTCTTGACGGCGTGCAACGCCTTCAGCAGTGCGGTGGTGAAGCTGCCGGATGATCCCAACCCCGTACCGGCCGGGATGTCAGCCATCGACGTGATCTCGAGGTACGGCCCCTCAACCCCCACCGTTTTCATCGCTTCGCGGATGATCGGGTGCTCCACCTGATCGGCCGACTTGACCCGTTCCAGCTTGGAATACTTGACGATCAACTCGTCAACAAAAGTCTGGTGTAACGTAATGTAAACGTACTTGTCGATGGCCGCGGCGACCAGAAAACCGGAATGCTCCTCGTAATAGGAGGGCAGGTCGGTGCCGCCGCCGCCCAGGGAAATGCGCAGAGGAGAGCGAGTGATGATCATGGAACGGGTAACGAGTAAAATGCCACCAATGCCACAAGCGGAAAAATGCCACAAATGAGGAGATGCCGATGCCGTCGTGAGGTGCCCTCTGAATCTGTGTAATCTGCGTAATCTGTGGATGTTTTATCTGTAGCCGCTTTGGCGGTAAATCTCCTCAACGACTTCCAGGGTGCGGATGCCCTCGGCCAGACCGGGCCTGGGCGGCCGGTCGTGTTCGATATCTTTCAGAAACTCCTGCAGCTCGATGTGCCAGGACTGATCTCCCCGCGAAAACTCGTAGATCATGGTTTCCGGCGGGCCCATCTCGGGCAGCATCCGGTAGTGGTAAAGCCGCTCGAGGCCGTAGCTGCCGCCAAGCCCTTTCACGTGAAACTTGGCCCGTTGAAAATACAGCTCGAACGAAAAAAGATTTTT
>JAFAUY010000064.1 GCA_019243005.1 Verrucomicrobiota bacterium
TTGTGAATTAAATGTCCCCCTGGATAGGCCAAGAGGCCGGTTTTTGCCCCGCAGGGGCAGCCGGAAAGTAGCCCGGCACTTCAGTGCCGGGTGGGGCGTTTAGAATGGTTTGCGTCCCGCCGGGACGCTGGGAAAGGGTGCGCCATAGCGCCAAGCGAGCGACCCAGCCCGGGGGCGGACACGGCAGTGCGGCCTCCAATCCCTCCCCTCCGCGGCCCACCCGCCCTCCAGGCTTTCCCACCGTCCCGACGGGACGGATCATCTTTTAAAAGCCCCACCCGGCACTGAAGTGCCGGGCTACTTTCCGGCTGCCCCCCGGGGCAAAAACCGGCTCAACCAGGTTGAATATCGGTGTAATTCACAACAAGCGTTTCAGTGATAGAAATATATTCGATCCGCTATTCTCGTGGGACGTTATCGGTCCCGAGTGCGGCCAGGTGCATGATCTTTTCTTCCGTGGCCTCGGCCCTGGTTAATTCACCGGTAATTCTACCCTGTCGCATGACGATGATCCGGTCTGCGAGGGCCAAGACCTCCGGCAAGTCGCTGGAGATCATCAGGATGGGCACGCCCGCGCGGGCGAGTTCGTCGAAGAGGGTGTAGATTTCCGCTTTGGTGCCGACATCGACCCCCCGGGTGGGCTCATCGACGATGAGGCATTTCGGTTGCACGGCCAGCCACTTGGCAATCATCACCTTTTGCTGGTTACCGCCGCTCAGGAGCCCGGCCCTTTGCTCGTAGCTAGGTGTACGAATGCTGAGCCGCGAGACGAAATGCCCGATCAAGGTGCGTTCGGCCGTCCGGTTTACAAAAAAGCCTCGCGCAACCCTGGGCAGCGCGGCCATCGAAATGTTAGTTCCCACGCTTGCGCCGAGCACGAGGCCGGCCGTCTTGCGATCTTCCGGCGCAAGCGCGATTCCCGCTCGCATGGCGTCTTGCGCCCGCCGGATGCGAACGGGCTGATTCTGAACGCGAACTTCTCCGCTATCGGGCGGGGGACAGCCGAACACCCCGAGCGCCATTTCGCTCCGGCCGGCACCCACGAGCCCGGCCAGAGCCACGATTTCGCCCCGGTGAATCTTGAAACTAACGTCGCTGTATTGGCGGCGTTTCGTCAGCCCCCTGACTTCGAACATGACTTCCCGGCTCGGCGCCGGGTCCTGGCGGTGGAAGGCGAGCAACTCGCGTCCTACCATCAAGCTAACCACCTCGGCCTCGCTGGTGGAACTCATCGGCTTGGTCCGGACGTGTTTGCCGTCCCGCAGCACGCTCACGACGTCGCAGTTGGCGAACACTTCCGGGAACCGGTGGGAGATGTAGAGCATCGTGACCCCGTGAGCTTTCAAATCGGCGATGACTCGAAACAGGATGCGCGAATCCGCTTCCGAAAGGCTGGAGGTCGGTTCGTCAAAGATGAGCAGACGCGGGTTGCGAACCAGGCTTTTGCAAATCTCGACGAGCTGCTGTTGCGCTACGGTCAGGTGACCGACGATCGTGTCCGGATCGAAATGAATGCCGAGCTGGTTAAGGATGGCGCTCGTCTTGGCCCGCAGCGTTTTGCGGTCCACGAAAGCGGCGGCCGCCCTGGGCTCGAGCCCGAGGAACACGTTTTCCGCGATCGAGAGGTTCGGCGAGAGATTCAATTCCTGGTAGACGATCGCGATCCCGACCGCCTGTGCCTCGGCGGGACTGGCGAAGCGAACCTCGCGACCGTCAAACTCCAGGGTCCCTGAATCCGGGCGCTGCGCGCCGGCGATGATCTGCATCAAGGTACTCTTGCCGGCGCCGTTCTCACCCATGATGGCGTGAATGCTCCCGCGCTCGACGTCAAAGCTGACGTCCTGCAGGGCGCGCACGCCCGGATAGGTCTTGGTGATCCCTCGGATTTTCAGGATCGCGGGCATGCTGGGCACCCGGTCATTTCAAAAACTGGTCGACGTTACTGGCCTCGACCACGTCGACTCCCGTATTGACGTTCTCGCCCGGTTTGCCGTTCGAGAGGTCGTTGAGCACGTCCATGCTCTTAACTCCCATGGCGTACGGCCTCTGGCCGATCAGGGCGCTGCAGTTGCCGTCTTTCAAGAGCTTAAGTTCTTCCGGTAAGGTGTCGAAGGAGACGACCACAAACTTGTTCGCCTTGATGTCGGCGGCGCGTTTGCCGATGGCTTTGACGTAGGCTTCCGGCGCGCCGAACAACGGCCAGCCGCCGGAGAAGAAAAAGCCGTCCAGGTTCGGGTACCGGGTCAGGACATCCTGCACAATCTGAACCCCTCGGACCGCGTCATCCTCGCACGGGAAAGGCGAGCCGGAGATTTCCGTGTAGTCACTCCCATTGACGATTTCCTTGAATCCCTTGATGCGCTCGTTGAGGTTCGCCGCCGCGAGACCCCCGGTGAGAATGGCGTATTTACCTTTCGGGAGGAGTTTTTTGAAGGCCTTCCCGGCTTCCCGGCCGGCCTGCAGGTTGTCTGTCCCCACGTAGCAGATTCGCTGGGAGTTCGGAGAATCCGAGTCAAACGTAATCACCGGAATGTTCTTTTTACGCGCCTCGGCAATGACCCCGATGACGGAATCGGCATTCATCGGTGCGATCGCCAACCCGTTGACGCCCCGAGCAACGATGTCTTTGAGAATTTCGACCTGCTCGGCTTCATCGGCAGTGTTCGGCCCGGTGTACAGGATCTGGACGCCGAGCTTTTTGGCTTCTTCCTTGCACCCTTTTTCCACGTCGGCATAAAACGGCACGCTGATCGATTTCGGAACCAACGCGAACGTTTTCGGTTTGTCGGCCGCGTTGGCGATGGTAAGGATTGCGGTCGCGCTGACCAGCAGGAGGCAGCCCAGGGGGAGTTTAGTGCATTTCATTTGGATGATGTTGTTCCAGGGGTTAGTTGACAAATTGAACGGGGTTAGCAAGCAGGTTAAATCACATTCGGTTTCGTCCAATCTAATCTCTGCCGACGGACTTGCGAAACCGGTCGAGTGACACCGCGATCACGATGATGGCTCCGACGAACACGCCTTGCCAGTAGGGATCGATTCCGAAGAGGAGCAATCCGTTTCTGAGGACTTCCAGCATTATGGTGCCGATGACCACCCCGAAGATCGTCCCTTCGCCGCCCGAGAGGTTGACGCCGCCGATGACGGTTGCGGCGATGACGCTGAGTTCCTGGCCGGTCGCAAGGCTCGCCGTCACGCTCGACAAGTAGCTGGCCTGCACGATACCGGCGATCCCGGCGCAAAGGGCCGAGATGATGTAAACGCTGACTTTAAGCCGGCGCACGTTTAACCCGGTAAGTCGCGCCGCCTTTTCATTTCCGCCGACGGCATAGACGCGACGGCCCCACACGGTCCGTGACAGGACGATCCAGAAGATGATCGCCATCACCACGAAGAGAATAAACGGGTTGGGTACGCCCCCGATATCGCCGCCCCCGATCCAATAGAAAGCTTGTTTCTGAGGACCGAAATTAGAGATCGGCCGGCCGTGCGTGATGATCAGGGCGAGGCTGCGCGCGATGGAAAGCGAAGCGAGCGTCGGCACGAAAGGGGACATGTGCAACCGGGTGACGCAGAGGCCGTTGAACAACCCGACGGCGGCCGCCGCCAAAAGGCCGACGAGAATGGCCGGCGCAATCAGCCATCCCTGCGACATCAGCGAGGCCGTGAGCACTGCGGTCATTCCCCAGATGGAGCCGACGGAGAGATCAATCCCGCCGGTCAGGATGACCAAGGTCATGCCGAGGGCAACGATTCCGACGAACGAAAAGTTGCGGGTGATGTTAACGAGGTTTCCCCATTGCCCGAACTGCGGAATGGTAACCGTCAGCACCAAAAGCATGATGACCAGGGCCGCCAGGCTGCCAACCTCCCGGATGGCCAGAATCCGCGACCAGGTTGACGGACCGACTTTCCGGTCGGGGGATGCGATCTCGGGATTCATTCGGCGATCCTTGTTTTAAAGTGCGTCCGGCTCTTTTCCCGGCTGGCGCACGGTACGCGCTACGCAGGCATTTTTTCCCAACGTTCCGGCCGCACGGTCCAACCATCCCGCGTCAGCGGAAGGGTTCGAGCGCATCTCCCGGTTCGGGGACGGTTCCGGACATGCACGGGGGGAACGCACCTGTTATAACTGATCGTGCTACTTAGCCCTTTTTAGGAAAGGAACCAAGCAGGAAGTTTCACCGGGTTGCGAAGGACTTCTGCAACCGGGTTCGCTCATCAAGGGTTTTGGCGGGCGTTGAGGCGCCAGGGCTCAAGAAATTTCAGCAGCGCCTGGGTGACTTCCTCCGGCTTTTCCTCGTGAGGAAGATGCCCGCATCGCGGTATGGAGACGAACTCCACCCGGCTCGCCATCTTGGTCCAGACCTCACGAAAGTCCCACATCTTTCCGCCGGATTCGAAATCTTCTCCCCAGAGGACCAGGGTGGGGCAGCTGATCAGGGCATCTTTGTCTTCTTCATCCTGCGCGACGTCCTCCTTGGCGGCACGATAATCGTTGAACGCCCCGCGGAGACCGCCCGGCTGCGAAAACGCGCGCACGTAGACCGCCATTTCCTCCGGGGTAAACAGTTCGGGGTTGTAGCACCAACCGGAGAGGATGAACCGCAACCACGCTTCTTCCCGGCCGGAGATAAGCAACTCCGGCAGGTCCAGCACGCTGTTGAAAATGAAGAACCAATGTTTGCGCGCCACCTCGGCGTTCATGCGTTCGTAGATGATCCGCGTGGGGATGTTGTCCATCGCCACGAACCGGTCGGTGGCTTCAGGATAATCCTTGACGAAACGGGTCCCGACGCGCGCGCCGCGGTCATGGCCCACGATGGCTGCCTTGGTCGCACCGAGGGTATCCATCAATTCACGGATGTCCCGGGCCATGTTGCGTTTGTCGTAGCCTTCCATTGGTTTGGCCGTTTCCCCGTAGCCGCGCAAATCGGGCGCAACCACCCGGTATTGCCTGGCCAGAACCGGGATCTGGTGGCGCCAAGCGAACCACGTTTCAGGAAAGCCGTGGAGCAGCAACACCAAAGGCCCTTCACCCGCTTCGACGTAATGCATCTTTAGGTCATTCGCATAGGCGGTGTGGTGTTTCATGTGACGGGTAACCAGTAGGAGTGCCGGGTGTCGGGTCAAATGCCACGAATGCCACAAGCGGAGAAACACCACAAATGAAGAGACGCCGATGCCAGCGTATCAGGCGTCCTCTGAATCTGTGTAATCTGCGTAATCGGTGGATCCACCGCTCGCGTGCGTGTTCCGTGGTGGCCGCATGTCCGGGTATGCGGCGGATGGTCGTCCTTTTCTGCGTTCTCTGCGTGTTCTGCGGATCCGCCGCCCGCGGTGTTCTGCCACGACCCCACCTGAGGGTGTGCGGCGGATAATCGTCTTTCTCTTCTCGCCGTGGTCGCCGTGTTTCGCCGTGTTCGCCGTGTGAACTCTGTCGCGGTGCCCGCCAGATCGCGGTGCCCGCCGGTCTCAT
>JAFAUY010000192.1 GCA_019243005.1 Verrucomicrobiota bacterium
CAAGGTTCGAACCTGCCGATGCGCCCGGTGCAGAACATTTTCGATCCGCGCTCGGGTCCGGCCGACACGCTGTTCCAGATTGCGACGCTGGTTTTGGTCATCTGCGCCGCTATCTTTCTGATCGTCGGCGGCTTGACGGTTTACGCGGCGTGGCGCTTCCGGCGGCGCGGTCCTGAAGACGACCATTCCGAACCGCCGCAGGTATACGGCAGCTCGGCCATCGAACTGGCCTGGACGGTGCCGCCGATCCTGATCGTGCTGGTGCTGGCCCTGGTAACGGCCCGAACCATCGGTGAGCTTCGTGCCCCGCGGACGAACCCGAACGACCTGAAGGTCGTGGTGGTCGGCCACCGTTACTGGTGGGAATTTCGCTACCCGAAAGAGGGCGTGGTCACGGCTAACGAAATGCACGTCCCGATAAATGACCGGAGAACCGGCGAAGCCACGCAGCTGATCCTGCATTCGGCGGACACCAATCACGGTTTCTGGGTACCTGACCTGGCTGGCAAAAGCTGGCTGGTGCCCAACTATGAAAACACGCTGTACATCCAGCCTTGGGATCCCGGCGTTTACCTGGGCAACTGCACGGTGTTGTGCGGCGACCAGCATGCCAACATGCTGATCCGCGTCATTGTTGAGTCGAAGGAAGATTTTCAAAAGTGGATCGCCGACCAGAAGCAGGTTCCACCCCAGGCCTCGACGGCCGACCAGGGAAGGAAAGAATTCGTGGCAAATTCCTGCGGCAGTTGCCATCGCGTCGGCGGAACGGTGGCCGACGGGGTGTTCGGACCTGACCTTACTCACTTCGCCAGCCGGCAAACGTTGGGCTCGGGAGTCGCTCCGAACGATGACGCCAACCTGCGCTCCTGGCTGAAGAATCCGCAGGTGCTCAAGCCGGGTTGTCTGATGCCCAACATGGGGCTGCAAGACAACCAGGTGGAGCAAATCTTAGCCTACCTCAAGACCCT
This sequence comes from Verrucomicrobiota bacterium, assembly GCA_019243005.1. Taxonomy (GTDB): domain Bacteria; phylum Verrucomicrobiota; class Verrucomicrobiia; order Chthoniobacterales; family JAFAMB01; genus JAFBAP01. The sequence continues at coordinate 969 of JAFAUY010000192.1, forward strand.
TAAATAACATGGCAAACGGAACCAGTACGATTGACGTCGGGACGGAGGAGTTTCCGGCACTTCCTGGTCAGGAGAAAGGAACCCTGACCGGTTGGATCCAGGACCTCGTTTTCACCGTCGACCACAAAAAACTCGGGTTGCTGTACATCGGCACGGCCTGGCTGTTTTTCGTGGCCGCCGGAATCATGGCGACCCTGATCCGGCTGCAGGTGGCGTGGCCGGGCAATCACGTGGTGGACCCGGCGACCTTTAACGCGCTGTTCACGATGCACGGCACCATCATGATCTTCTGGGTGGCCATGCCCTTGATTTTCGGCTTTGCCAACTACGTGGTGCCGCTGCAGATCGGGGCGCGCGACATGGCCTTCCCGCGGTTGAACGCCTTTTCGTTCTGGCTCACCTTTTTTAGCGGGTGCCTGCTCATGTTCAGTTACGTGGCCGGCCCGAGCCTTTACGGGGCGTCCGGACCGCCCCAGGTGGCTTGGTTTGCGCTTGCACCGCTGACCTCCCGCGCTTTCTACCCGGGGCCGAGCGTTGATTACTGGTCGTTGTCGCTGCTGGTGAGCGGTATCGGCAGCGTGACGGGCGGCGTCAACGTCATGACCACCATCTTCTGTTACCGGACCAAGGGCATGACCTTGTACCGGATGCCGCTGTTTACCTGGGCTACTTTAACCACGATGTTTTTGGTGGTCGTCTTCCTGCCGCCGTTGTCAGCCGCGCAGATCATGCTGACCCTCCAACGCTATGCGGGCGCGAAATTTTTCGAACCGCTCGCCGGCGGGTCGCCCATCCTTTGGCAGCACTTCTTCTGGATTTTCGGTCACCCGGAAGTTTACATCCTGGTGCTCCCGGCCTTCGGCATCCTGAGCGAGGTGATACCGGTGTTTTCGCGAAAGCCGATCTTCGGCTACCCGATGATGGTGGCGGCCATCGTCCTGATCGGATTTGTCAGCGCCGGCGTCTGGGCTCACCACATGTTCACGGTCGGCCTCAATTCCTTCAGCGTTACCTTTTTCGCCTTTGCGACCCTTGTGATCGCGATTCCCACCGGGCTGAAAATCTTCAACTGGGTGGGAACCATGTACGGCGGCAAGATCCGTTATGAGCTGCCGATGCTGTTCTGCCTCGCGTTCATCCTCCAGTTCCTGATCGCCGGCCTGACGGGGGTGATGCTTGGGGTGGCGCCGTTTGACTGGCAGTTGAACGACTCCTACTTCGTGGTCGCCCATTTTCATTACGTGATCGTGGGTGGGATCGTCTTCGGCATTTTCGCCGGCACCTATTATTGGTACCCGAAAGCTTTCGGCCGCATGATGGACAATCGCCTCGGCCTTTGGCACTTCTGGCTTTTCCTGATCGGCTTTCACCTGACGTTCGACCCGCAGCATTTCTCGGGTATCCTGGGCATGCCGCGGCGTATCTACACCTACCAACCGGGCCGCGGCTGGGAGATCTGGAACCTGCTGTCGACCATCGGCGCCTTCTTTCAGGCGGCAGGCGCCCTCCTCTTCGTTATCAACCTGTTTTGGTCCGCCTGGAAAGGCAAGGAGGCCGGGGAAGATCCGTGGGACGCCTGGACGCTTGAGTGGGAGACCACTTCTCCGCCGCCCGATTACAATTTCGAAACCTTACCGGAAGTGCGCAGCCGCCGTCCACTCTGGGATCTGAAGCATCCGGAAGATCCCGACTGGAAGTTCGAATAACCAGGGAACTATCAAGGGAGCAAACCAGTGAGCAACGAAGCAGCTGAAAACCCCGTGACGGTAGTCGACTGGACCCTGCCTTCGCCGCGGAAGGTGGGAATGATCCTGGTGATTCTGACCGAATCGGCGTTGTTTAGCATTTTCGTGGTGACGTACGTCTATTACATGGGTAAGAGCCTGAGCGGCCCCTACCCTCATGAAGTGCTCAGCCTGCCGATCCTTGGCAGCATCATGCTGTTCGGCAGCAGCGGCACCATCGTGCGGGCCGAGCACTGGCTTAAGCACAACGACCTGACCAAGTTCCACCAATGGTGGGGTCTGACGATCGCGCTGGGCCTGGGTTTTCTTGTTTATACGGCCATGGAGTGGGCCAAGCTGATCTACCGGGAGCACCTTACCCTTAGCAGCAACCTGTTTGGGTCGACGTATTATTCGCTCGTCGGTTTACACGCGAGCCACGTGGTGGTCGGGGCGATTCTTTTGTCAATGGTCCTGATCGCTTCGCTGCGCGGGGTCCTCCAGCACCGGCACCATGAGCACGTCGAAATGATCTCCTGGTACTGGCACTTCGTCGACGCCGTCTGGGCTGTGGTTTTAACCGTCGTTTACCTCATCAGCCCTCGAGTTTCCTAGAATTTGAAAGATTCCCATGGACCCTGAAGAATACACGCTCGCG
>JAFAUY010000225.1 GCA_019243005.1 Verrucomicrobiota bacterium
TCTCGCTTCCAAAGGCGTAGAATACTTCCCAGGCCAGCACCCTGCCGGGAACCTTAGCCCCTGTGGTGCATCTAACGGTTAGAAAGAGGATTCGAGATGAAGCGCCTATGGCACACTCCGGCGAGGGTCCTGGCCGGGTTGTTTGTGGCGGCCTTGTACGCAATGCCGCAGGCTTACACGATTTCCGCGCGGCCTGGGGTTATCAACTACATCGAAGGGACCGTATATGTAAACGGAGCGCCTGTTTCGGCCAAGAGTACCGGCAAGACTTTCCTCAGCGCCAACGACGCTCTTTCGACAGAGTCCGGCAAAGCCGAGATTTTGCTCACCCCGGGCGTGTTCCTTCGCCTGGGTAACGACAGCCGGATCAGGATGATCTCGCCCAGTCTGACCAACACGCAAGTCGAGGTGAGCGAGGGCGAGGCCATGCTCGAGGCGGCGCAACTGGTAAAGGAAAGCGATCTTAAGGTTTTAGATCACGGAGCTACCGTCACCATCCAGAAAACGGGGCTGTACCGGTTTACCGCGGGCGACCCGCCCCTGGCAGCTACTCTCGAGGGCAAAGCGCGTGTCGAATACCAAGGGAAAAAAGTCGAACTGGGGAAGAATCACGAGACGGTAATCGGCGCTTTGCTGAAATCCGAGAAGTTCGATTCCAAAAAGACCGAAGACAACCTCTATGCCTGGAGCAGAGTCCGCGATCAGTACGAAGCTGCGGCCAGCTATTCGTCCGCTCGTAACATAAATGTCAACAGCTTCGGCGGCGCCGGCTTCGGGTATGGCGGTTGGTATGGACCAGGCTGGTTCTGGAACAGCGGGTTCAATTCGTGGGCCTGGCTGCCGGGCGATGGCGCGTTTTTCAGCCCGTTTGGCTATGGCTTCTTTGCTCCCGGCTTTGTCGGCTACGCGCCTTTGGCCTACGCCCCGATCATTGGCGTCAATCGTCCCGTCCCGGTGAATCCCGGTCACCATTGGGGTCACGACGGCAACGGCCTTAGCACCTCGTCTGGAACTCCGTATCGTGGGGATCGCTCCGGCTACTGGTCGAGCCATCCCGGTACCTGGTCCGGTCAAACAGGTTCGGGCAGCGCGGGCAACTGGGCCGGCCGCCAAGGGTCCGGCAGTTGGGCCGGGCATTCCGGTCCGTCATCGGCTGCATCTCCTGCCCCATCGGTGCATTCCGGCGGCTGGGGAGGCGGTGGCGGGGTCGGAGCGCATTCTGCCGGCGGGGGCCATTCCAGCCGCTGATTTCGATTTATCGCTGCCCCGACTGCAATGAACTCAGGAAAGCTGGGAATTGGCCGGACAAGATGGATTGTCTGATGCGGCACATCGAATCGAGATAGAACTTCAAGTTGTGAAGCGTCGCCAAACTTGAAAACAGGATCTCGCCGGCCTGGAAGAGGTGACGCAGGTAAGCTCTCGTAAACGTGCGGCACGTATAGCAGTTACAGTCCGGATCGAGCGGGCTCCGATCGTCCATGTACTGGGCCTGCTTGATAACAACTTTACCCCGCGATGTAAACAGATAGCCATTGCGGGCGTTGCGGGAGGGCAGCACGCAATCCATCATGTCGACGCCGAGCGCCACATAGCGCGGAAGCTCTTCCGGCATACCGACACCCATGACGTAACGCGGTTTGCCTTCCGGCAGGCGCGGCGTGGTAGCGGCGGCGATTTCAAAACTCAGCTGGCGCGGCTCTCCTACCGATAGTCCGCCGATGGCGTAACCCGGAGCGTCGAGTTCCATGAGGGACTCGGCACACGCCGCCCTCAGATCCGGAAACATGCCGCCTTGCACGATCGGGAACAGGCTGCAATTCAGCCCTTTTTGCCGCCGGAGATAATGAGCAAATCCGGCGCGCGCCCAACGCATCGTTCGCTCGACGGACGCGCGGGCAACCTCATGCGAGACCGGATAGGGCAAGCACTCGTCGAGAGCCATAAGGATATCGCTGCCCAGCGCAAGCTGGATATCGACCGTGCTTTCGGGGGTGAAAAAGTGCGCATCGCCGTTGAGGTGTGACCGGAACAGCACGCCATCGTCCGTTACTTTTCGCAGGGCATCCAGGCTGAAGACTTGAAAGCCGCCCGAATCGGTCAAAATGGCGCGCGGCCAGCCCATGAAGCAATGGAGTCCGCCCATGCGCTCGATGCGTTCGTGGCCGGGCCGCAGAAAAAGATGATAGGTATTCGCAAGGATGATACGCGCATCGAGATCCTCGGCGAGATCTCGCGGCGTGAGGGCTTTGACGGAGGCTTGCGTGCCGACCGGCATGAATACAGGCGTTTCGACGATGCCGTGGGGGGTATGGAGAAGACCGGCCCGGGCGCCGGTTTCAGGACACCTGGCTTGTATCTCGAA
>JAFAUY010000305.1 GCA_019243005.1 Verrucomicrobiota bacterium
CTACGACGCTTTGCAGCTGAAGAAGCTGGTTATCTTTCGCACCCCGGAACAGTCCGAGATTCCCAAGCCAGGCTGGCTGGTGAGTGGGCCGGCCATCCGTGAGGGGCTGCGTAAACACGTTCATCTGATTTGTTTGGAGATGAAGGAAGTCGCTCTGCTGTATGCCGCGCGCGAGTTTTACCTGGAAACCCGGGCGGGCGATTTTTCCCATGTTGACGACAACGAGGTTCGGCAATTTCTGCGTGACCGCTTATCCGGGCTTCGCGACCTGGCTCTCGGCCCCGTGCTGCCGCCGGGGCAGCGCGGCCGGGAAAATGTTTCGGAAGAGCCGTCGCCGTAAGCAAACCCAGCCAGTTTTTTCATGCGCAAAGCTCTGTTGCCATCGGTATTGGTTCTGATGATGATCGCCGGGGCGGCATCGGCCGTGCGCCAGCACACCACGCCCGAAGACGTGCCCTCGACGCCGTACGTGCCCGCTCACTTTGACTGGCTGCAAACTCTCGCCGAGCGGTTTTCTTTCTTCATCGATGCGCTGTCGCTCCAGTTCAGCACCGTCCTGGGAGGCTGGAGCCGGCAACCGCTTCTCTTTGCGATCACCCCGGCCAAAATCCTGCTTGGATTGATCGTGCTGGCTATCGGGCTGCTGCTGGCGTGGCTCACCCGGTTCCTGATCCTGAAACTCCATTCGCTCGGTCCGGTCCAGTCGATCACCGAACGCTACTGGCGGAATGGAATCCTGTTTGCGATCCGGCGGGCGCTGTCCGGATTCTTCGTTTTCACCGGCGCCTTCTTTGCCTGCGTGCCGATTCTGCCTCACATCGGGCTGGCGCTGGGCGGATTCCCGACATTTGCCGTTGCCGCCAAGATCGCCGGCCTCGGGTACTTTGCGACCGCGGTCGGCTTCTGCCTCCGGATCGTCCGCCTGGTTCAACAATGGCTCACCCATCTCGCCACCCGGCCGTCACCCCCGTGGTACTTCGCCGCTCTACCGGTGGTCGGAGAAGCGCTTTACTACAACGTGCTTCTCTGCGCATTTTCGACCGTCGTCTACATGCTCGAGCTGCCGGATGCCTGGGCCGCCGCCGGGTACCAGATCGCTTCACTGGCCGGCATCACCATCAACACGGTCTTGTCGATCCGGATCGTCCTGGCCGTCGAGGCAATGATGATTTCACATTCGGGTCGCGCCGAACTGGACGCTTACAAGCAGCGAAGGATCGAGACCCGCGTCAAGATGCTTCGCCGGTTGCTGGTGTTCGCCATCGTTGTCCTCGGCCTCGGGACCCTGCTGATGACCTTTCAACCCGTGCGCCGGGTCGGCACCGGTCTGCTGGCCTCGGCGGGCGTAGCCGGGGTCATCGCCGGATTTGCCGCCCAGAAATCACTGGGCATGATCATCGGCGGCCTGCAGCTGGCATTCACCCAGCCAATGCGGATCAACGACGAAGTCATCGTCGAAGGCGAATGGGGCGTGATCGAAGAAATCACCCTGACTTACGTCGTGGTCCGCGTGTGGGACCTGCGGCGCCTGGTCGTGCCGATCACCTATTTCCTTGAAAAATCGTTCCAGAACTGGACCCGGCAAAGTTCCGATTTGATCGGGGTGGTGTTCATCTACGTCGATTTCCTCGTCCCCCTGGATGAACTCCGCGCGGAAGCCGAGCGTATCGTTCGCGCGTCAAATCGATGGGACGGCCGGGTGTTTGCCTTCCAGGTGACCGATTTCAAACCTGACTGCGTCGAGATCCGCATCCTGGCCAGCGCACCAAACGCCCCGGTGACCTTCGACCTCCGGTGCGAGATCCGGGAACAACTCCTTACTTTCCTCCAAGCCCAATACCCCGCGGCGTTTCCGCGACTTCGAACCTCATTTTCGCGGTTACCCACCGGCCAGCCGGCCGGAACGGGGGACACCCAGGCCGGCAACCCGTCCTTCCCACCCGCGCAGTAGGAGAATGCCACAGATGCCACGAGCGGAAAAATGCCACCAATGACGGAAGCCAAGCGCCCGGGAAGGTGCCACGAAAGCCTGTCCTTCTATTTGCGGCATTTGCCCGATGCCCCGAACCGATGAATTCATTGGTGGCATTTTCCGCTTTGGCTATTCATGCTATTCTTCAGCGTCTGCCATTGGCGGCGTTTTCCGCTTGTGGCGTTTATGGCATTTTTATGAGATTATCCCCGGTATTTGCACTCTGCTTCTGGCTTGGAACGGCCGGCCTCGGGCTGTGCCAGGAAATTTACGTGCAGTCCGCCTTCTACGGCCGGGGCGGCTACGGCATCGACGTTACCCGCCAGGTTCAGCAACTCGCTGAGCAGCGCGGCGAAATTTACGTCAGCAACAGCACTTTCGGTGCGGATCCGGCGCCCGGCCGAACCAAATTTCTCACGATCACGTATACCGTCGACGGACGGCAGATCACGCGACGCGTCGAAGAAAACCAGGTATTTCGATTTCAAGTTCCCGAAGGGCCGCCACCACCGCCTTATGCCGGACGGGAGATTCCTCCTGGACCGTATCCGCCCGGACCAGGGCAGGGCGTATTCCGGGGACGCGTTATCGGCGGGGTGCCGGACTACCGTGATGAGGGCGAAGCGTATGGGCCTCGCATCGTCCGCGCCGTCTACGGCGCCCATGGCCGGTACGTCGACGTGACTGAGACCGTCCGGAGGCTGGTAAGCGATGGCGTGAGGTTCGAGGTTTCAAATGAAACCTTTGGCGTTGACCCTTACAAGGGCCGGAGCAAAAAGCTCAAGATCACTTTCCAGGAAGACGGCGGGACCTCCGAAAAGGAATACGACGAAGGCGACCACGTCCGGCTGCGGTAGCTCTAAAAAGACTGGCTCCCGATCGATCCGAGGCATAGCGTTTGGCTGCCATATGAAGCCTGCGCCCCGGTTAACCGTTGAGGAAAAAAGGGAAGGTCGGGACCGCATCCTAAAGCTCCAGGGTACAGCCGATATTCTCGGTCTACCTACGCTCCAGGATTTGTTTGCCCGCCTCAGCAAGGAAGATATCCGCCTTCTAGCCGTCGACCTGTCCGCCACGGGCTTCATCAACTCACCGGTCTGGGCCGTAATCACGCTCTACGCGCGCAGGCCGTCAAGTTCTACCCGGGTGGCGATCATCGGCATGCCGGATCGCATCCGGGGCTCTTTCGAGATGATGGGCCTTCAACGGGAACTCTGCACTTACCCTACTTTGGCGGCTGCGCGCCAGGACCTCGGTTTGCAGGCTGAAGAATGATCACGGGTAAACTCACCTACTTCCGGCTCGTGACCGAGCTCGGAGTGTCCGGCGTGCGCACCCTGCTCCGCCCGTCGACGTTGTCGTTAGATGATACGGTTGCCCAGATGCGTTCAATCGGAGCGGGCGCGGTGCCGACCGCCGGGCTCATCGCCGTAACGGCAGGCTTCATTCTCGCGCTGGTTTTGGAAGTGCAATTGAGCCAGGTCGGAAAAGTTGAAATGGTTCCCAGCTTACTGTGGGTGATCCTGACCGAACAGGTCGTCCCGGTAGGCGTCGCCTTGATCTTCACGGGACGGAGCGTCTCCGCCGTGGCCGCGGAACTCGGCTCGATGCAGGTATCCGAAGAAGTCAAAGCCCTCTTCACGATGGGCATCGACATTACGCCTTACCTGCTGCTCCCGCGTTTTCTCGGTTTTCAAATCATGTTACCGATGGTGACCTTGTTAGGAATTTATGCGGCCCTTTTTGGCGGCTGGTTGCTGTGCGGCCCCGTACTCCGGATGAGCCTCTCTGATTATATTTTTTATGCCCTTGACGGCTCGCGGTTTACCAGCGTTCTGGTCGCGCTCGGCAAAAGCGCGTTGTTCGGTTTTATCATCGCAACGACCGCCCTTTACAAGGGAATGAATGTCCGGCATGGCTCTCGGGAGATCAGTGAGGCAACCACGCAGTCGGTCGTGGTTGCCGTCATCATGGTCACCCTGGCGGACGCTGCGGTTACCGCCCTCGAACTGACCTGACGGAAGCAAATCAAGCAAGACAAACGGCGGGGCGGATCCATTTATTTAGATTTTAGACTTATGTCAGAGGTTGCAGAGCCTGAGGAAACCACCGGTGCCGGGCAGACCGGGCTGCCCATCCTGGAAGTTGCGGATCTCGGCCTTACGTATCCGAACGGCCGGGAGGTCCTGAACGGGGTCAGCTTTCAGGTTTTTGCGGAAGAAACCTTCGTCATCCTCGGAGGGAGCGGTTGCGGCAAAAGTACGTTGCTGAACATCCTGATCGGCGTTTTGCAGCCCAGCTGCGGCCGGGTGCGTGTCACCGGCCAGGATATCCACCGGTTGCACCCGGCGGAACTGAAGTCCATCCATCTCCAGTGCGGAATGCTCTTCCAGTCCGGAGCGTTGATCGAGTCTTTGTCTCTGCTTGAAAACGTCGGTCTGCCCCTGCGCCAGCATTATCGCCGGGTGGCCGGCGATGTCCTTGAAGAAACCGCCCGGCTGAAGCTGCGGATGGTCGGGCTGGAAGATCATGCGGATAAACGGCCGTCCGGAATCAGCGGCGGTATGAAAAAGCGGGCGGCCCTGGCGCGTGCGCTGGCCCTGGATCCGCTCCTCGTTTTTGCCGACGAGCCGACCTCAGGCCTCGATCCGGTCAGCACCCAGGAAATCGATGACCTTTTTATCCGGTTGACCCGGCGGATCGGTGCGGCGGCGGTGGTCGTAACCCATGATATCGCCAGCTTTTTCAGGATCGCGAACCGGGCCATTCTGCTGGGTGGAGAACGCGACGGCGAGTACCGGGGGCGCGTGATCATGCAAGGGTCCCGCGACGATTTCAGGGCATCGTCGCACCCCGCCGTGCAACGATTCCTGAATACCAGCCTCGGCGCTCATCCCCTCTCCTGAGCGGGTAACCAGGTTCACCCGGCCACCGGCCCGAATCCAGCACGACTATGAGTGACGGCAAATCAAGAAAGACCAGACTGGCTTTAATCCTTTTTCTGGGTGTGGCTTTGATCCTTTTCGCCGGGCTCTTTTTCGGCGTGGAAGATAATCCATTCCGAAAGCCGCCGCTGGTCTTTTCCATCCGGTTTGATGACGTCACCGGCATCCGGGAGCATTCGAGGGTCTACTTTCTCGGCATTCCGGTCGGCTACGTAACTCGGCTGGACTATGCACCGGGCGCCGGCGCTCCCGCCGTGAAGGTCGACGTGGTCGTGACCCGCACGCTGCCGATTCCGGCAGCGGTCACCGCGCACCTCGAACCCACCCTTCTGGGGGATGCCTCGATTGCATTGCGGCTTCCGGAGCCTGAGGCAGCGGCCGGCCCGAAACCCGGCGTCCCGGCAGAACCTGTGGCCCACTTTTTGGCGAATGGGGCCGAAATTCGCGGCGAGCGTTCGACCAAACTCGAAGCCGTCATGCCGGGCTTTGATGCGGCCGTAGCCAGGCTGGAAACGTTTGCCCTCGCGACGGGCGAACGCCTCTCCGACATCGGAACGATGGTAGACCGCAGCGTTGCGAGCCTGAACCTGCTCTTTCTACAAAAGGGTCCCGACGGCCGCACCCCGGTCGACAGCCTGGTAGCGACCCTTGAGGAACTCGTTAACGGGCCTGAGGGAAAACAGAATGAATCCGTCCGCAGCCAGCTCACGGCCATCGTGGCTGATTTGCGGGCGAGCAGCGACAACGTCAAAAGGCTCTCCGATTTGCAGAACAAGGATGAAGGGAGCATCGGCCAGGTCCTGCTGACGTTCGAGGATGCCGCCAGAAAGGTCAGGGAAGATGCCGTGACGGCCCAGAAGGTAATCGCGAAAATGGGGCACACGAGTGACGCGATCTCGCGCGCCAGCGAGCAAGTGAACGGCCTGGCGGCAAAGACGGGCCAAGCGGTGGACGAGTTCCATAGCCGCCCCCTGCATTTTCTGACCACGACGCATCCGCCGCTCCAGCCAAACCAGGCGCCTGTGCCGAGGAAATGAGCCGCGCGATGGACAGCTTCTCTGAACGCAAGGAGATCGCTTACCGGTGCCTTATTGATGCCGCCAGATCACTGAGCAGCGCCCCGGATGTGGATCAGCTCGTCGGTAAAATCCTGGCCTCTTCGCGCGACGTCATGCAATGCCGGGCCTGCTCCATCTGTCTGCCCGATCCTGCGACCGGGGATCTCCTCATCCGGGGAACTCAACCGGAGCTGGAAGGCCGGACCTTACGGGTGCCCGCCGGTAAAGGCATCGCCGGCCGGGTATTCAGGACCCAAAAACCGGAAAACACGCTAAACGCCCAAAAAGATGCCGATCACTACACCGGTATCGGCGTCGAGACGCAGACGCCGGCTTACGCCATGTTGACCATCCCCGTCATGGACGCGTCCGTTTGCCACGGCGTGATGCAGGCCCTGAACCCGGCGGATCGCGAGCGATTCGACGATTTCGATGAAGAGGTCTTCATGGCTTTCGGGGCACTGATTGCCGCCACGCTGACCCGGATGCAGGTGCAGGAAGCTGCCAAGCAGCAGGAAATCGACGCTGCCTACCGCCAAGCCGAATTGTCCGTCGCGCGACGCGCACAGAATTCGTTCATGCCGCCGCCGGAGTTTACCTGCAGCGGCCTGCAGATTCGCGCTTTCCAGGAACAGGCGGCGGAGATCGGGGGAGACTTTTTTACGTATTACGAGCTGGGTGACGGCTCTCTCCTGGTGGCCGTAGGCGACGCCAGCGGAAAAGGGATTCCGGCTGCCCTGGAATCAGCCCGGGTTTGCACGTTGATCGCGCTCAAAATTTCGCTGTGTACGTTTGCCAGGTTCCCGGAATGGATCGCGGACGTTAATGAGGCCTTGCAGCAGACGGCCGAAAAAGCCGGCAGTTTTACGACCCTGGCGGTTCTCCTCGTCGATCGGGATCGGCGCTGGCTTCGAACCTGCAGCTTCGGTCAGTTTCGTCCGCGGTACCTTTCTCCATCCGAAGGTTGGCAGGAACTTGACTGCGAGATTTCTCCGCCCCTCGGGGTGCCGGGCGGCGATTCCGCCGCGGTCACGACGGTTCCGTTTGCCCTCGGCCGCCAATGGCTGCTGCTGACGGATGGCTTCATCGAGGCCCGGAATGCCGCCGCCGGCGAGCAGTTCGGCGAACTCGCTTTGGCCAGGACCTTGTCCGAGAGCGCCGCCACCGGCCGGGAGACTCTGGCTGTCCTCGAGAAAAACTGGCGCGAATTCAATGCGGCCAGCCGGGAACGGGACGATGCCACGGCCTTGCTCCTGACCGCGACCTCGGATGCTCCCCCGCATCTCCTTTCGCTTGAGCTCGTGCCGGACCGCATGGCCGATGCGCGTAGCTTTTTTCAGGCCTGGGCCGAATCCGCCGGCCTTAATGAAAACGAGGTCTACGAGGTGGTGCTCGCGTGCGACGAAATCATGACCAACCTTTATAAACACGCCTATCACGGCCAGGCCGGTCCCCTGCAGTGCGAAGCGACCGTCGAGCCTCATGCGTTGACCTTTCTGATCACCCATTTCGGTAAGGGGTTGAGCCAGGAGGAGTACGCCGCACGATTAAGCCGCCGGCTGCCCACCTCGAATCCATCGTGCGGAGGCGGTTACGGGCTCCCCTTTATCCGGCAGGTATTCAGTGAGGTCAGATTTGAGAATCACGGCCGCCATTCAACCGTAGCCGTCACCCGCCGGGTGCTCCCACCGGCGTGATCGGCCCGAACCCGCTTTGTGATGCGGCTCCGCCTGAGGAAAGGGCGACAAAAACCGTGCGTTGATTATCCCGTTGTCTCGACTAGGGTTGACACTCCCCACGGCCAAAGCCCGGGGGCTTTCGGCCCATTCTCGCTAAGCTTCCGATTCAATCGGCCGAGTGTTAAAAGGATGATCAGCCTGTCGCTCTTAAATGCCGTTCCTGCCGCGTTACAGCTGCCGGTATCGGGCCTGCCCGGCGCGATCGCCTGTTTTCTGCTTTTCGCGCTCTCCTGCGTCGCACGCGCCCAGACCGCGCGGATGTCCAAACGCGCCCGCCGCCAAGCCGGACGAACACCACGGGCTGATGGCGGCGGCGACCGCAAACGGCTTTAAGCTCCGGTAACGGCATACACGCAGGCGGATTGGGTCGCGATCGAGACCGGGAACCCGTCGCTGGCGAGCTGCCCCGCGCCAAGGCGAGATACGATCAAGTCACTCACCCCCTCCCGGCCGAATAGTTGCTGGACCTTCAGGTTACCGGTAAGCGCGGCGGCCGTCGCGAGCTCCGGAGGGATCCGGATCCGTCCCGGCACGGTGGCGCCCCCGCAGAAATTGGCTACGACGACCAGCAACCGGCCGGACCCGTTTTGAAAGCGGGCGAAGCTGTAAAGATCATTCGGACAATCGGGGAATCGTTCCGGACGATTGAAGTACTTCAGCCCCCAGTAGCCGTCGCCGTTGACCGAAGGGTCCTGACAAAGGCCAAGCAGTCCCGCGTAGAAATTGCGCAGCGCCGATTGGGCGGCTGAAAGCGCTCCGCCATCGTACCGGCCGTCGTTAACCCATTTGACGAATTCCGGCATTGCCCAGTAGTCAAAAAACGTGGTGCGCCCATCGTCGAGGTTAAAACCTTCTGCGCCGGCACCCGGTTCGCCGGTCTCCTGCCCGTTCAGCAACAACACCGGGCCCCGGCCGGAAAGGAACTGCAAGGGCGCCAGCTGGTAGCCGGCTTCCGCCGAACCGAAGCCGGAGCCACCGGGCCCGCTGTCGCGGACGATGGGAGAGGCCACCCGGCGCTCATCATGATTCTCCAAGTAATGCACGAGGTGCTCCCGTGCCACCGGCGGAAACGCCATCTCATGATCATAATCGTCCGGACTCGCGTGCCCTTGATAGATCTGCTTTAACAGGTTGTATGCAGGATAGTGATAAACGGCATCGAAGCCCGCATCGACGAGTTGCTGCAGGTTCGTCACCGGGTCGCCGCTGCCCGCATACGGGTAGGCTTCTGCCAGGAAAAACGCGCCCGCGTCACGCTGCCGCGCACGGGTGATCAGGTAACTCCAGGCTTCCGCGGGCACGTAGTGGGCGAAATCGCAGCGGAACCCGTCCACTCCCTTCTCCTGCCAATATGCGAGGATCTGGTCAACGGCATCCCAGGTCCGTGGTCGCGGGTCGTAGTGGCCGGTCTGGTCCACGAAATTGTACCCGTAATTCAGTTTGATGGTTTCGTACCAATCCCCTGCAGCTGGGCTCGAAGACGTCACGTTGTTGCCCGTCGCTCTAGGTGGATGGCCCGGGCTGCCGTCCTCGGGCGCAAATGCGCCGTCGAAATTGACCCCTGCGGGATTCCAGTATGCAGGCCTGGACAGTCTAAGTCGCTGCCCAGGCGGTTGCACCAGGTAGAAAAAGTGATTGTCGTGGGCGAAAAACCGGTTCATGTCATCGCCGATGCCGAAGTCGAAGTCCGGTTTAACGACCGAGTGATAGCCGCGGGCGACGTGGTTCGAAACGAAATCGAGCATCACTTTGAGCCCGGTGCCGTGAATCCGGCCTACAAGGGCCGCGAACTCATCGAGACGGCTCGCCGCATTCCGCGCGTAATCCGGACTCACGTCGAAGTAGTCGCGCACGGCATAGAGCGAGCCGGCCCGGCCTTTGACGACGTCCGGATCGTCCGGCGGTAACCCGATCTCAGGGTAGCCCGTGAGGGTAGCTTGCCGCAAACAACCGGCCAGCCAGATGTGCGTCGCCCCAAACGCCTTAAGCGCCTGCAGGGCAGTGTCGTTGATGTCGGCGAACTTGCCGCAACCGTTGGTCGCGATGGTACCGTCCGTCTGGTTTACCGTCGTGGTGTTACCGAAGTAGCGGACTACCAGTTGGTAAATAACCGGTTTCATCGCGAGTAGCCTGGGTCTTTTCGTCTTTAAGGCCGTTCCACGGTGTTACCATGTTAAAGAAACCGTTTTCGTTACCTTTTCTCGATGCCCGCCCAGTGAGTCCCTCCCCCCCGTCCCCGATCCGGCTTTCATTGCGTCAGCCGGTATGCCTGACAGGGGGGCGGGACCCCTCTTTTACCCATGTCCCCCCTTCAGATCCTGACTTCGGTTCTATTCCGCCGCAAATCGGCCCGGGCCGACCTGCCGGACGCCCTTCAGACGGTAAATCCGGGCGGACAAGTTCTTTTTAGGTTCGGATGAAGGGTATTGATAGCCGCTTTTGATTAAGCCCTCCAGGATTTCGGAAACGCTCATCGGCGCGCTGCTTCCTTTGAGCACATTCACCACCGCAGGCGCAAGCGGCCCGCTCGGTGATCCTCGCCGTTTCCCGCGGCCCTGAGATGGCGCTTTTGCCGTACTCGCCGGCTTGCGCGCGCGACTGGGAGCCTCGGCCGGGGCCTTCTGCCGTTGTGCTTGGGCCGCGCTGGGACTCGGCCTCTCAGGCGGAGCTGCCGGCTCACTCTCAGTCTGCAGCAACTCGGCCAGTTCCTTTTGCAATTGCTCGATTTGTTCTTGAAGGTCTGCCGCCTTCCGCAAAGTTGAAGAAGATGGTCTCACCGCCGCAGGTTAGGCGAGGTTGCCCGAATGGCAAGAACATCTATAATCTTTTACTGTCAGATCGTCATTTTAAGTATGGCTTTTTTACTCTCGGCAGGCAATCCGGCCGCAATTCCGGTGCGCCAGGCTGCTTTCCGCACGGCCATTATCCAAACATCCGGCGAACGTGTTCGGATGAACGCTCTTTGGGTTATCTTCCCTTACAAGGAACACGGGGTTTGGGTTTTCGATGACGAACGGGTGGGTCTCGTCCGCGAACCGTTTGTCGCCGGCGCAGACCTCATCCTGGACGTGCTTACGGCAAATCTGCCTCGGATCGACCAAGGGGTGAAACTGGTGTTTTCGGCCGCCCCGTTCCCGGGCTACACGGCGAGGTTTGTCTTGGAACGCTCGGAGTACGGCGGAAATTGGTACCGGTGGCCGGAAAAAGGAATGGAAGGCTGACTTTGCCCGGCCTTATTCAAGTATTTTGATAAGGCTCCGCCGGAACTTTTCGTCAGCGTCAGCGCTAAAAGCTGATAGTCCTTCAAAACGCCGCGCCAAGCTCGATCGCCCCTCCGGGCAAAGACCGGCCCGCCGGGCATGCGTACGCGGGGCAAGGAGAGTCTGGTGCATGTCTATCTTTCGCCCGGCAGCGGTGCGCCTGCGCTCGCGCTCAACTCGCTCCATCGGAGCAGGTGCGGCATGGTCAGCCCCTGCGCGAGGATTGAAAACACCACCGTCGCGTAGGTGGCCGTCAGTAACAGGTCCCGCTCCGGCCCGGGTACCAGCGAAAGTACCAGCGCGACTGAAATACCGCCGCGCAACCCGCCCCAGGTCAGGATCTTGATGGTGTGCGGTCCCAGGTCACTGCAAAAGCGGAGCAACTCCACGGTGATGGCCACACTGACCAATCGCGCCAGCAGCGTCACCAGGATTGCCAGCATCGCGGCAGTCATGTAGGCCGGCTGCCACTCCACGACAAGTACTTCCAAGCCGATCAGTACGAACAGCATGGCGTTCAGGACTTCGTCGATCAGCTCCCAAAAGGTGTCCAGGTTTCGGCGCGTTTTCTCCGACATCGCGAATTGGCGGCCTGGGTTGCCGATGGTGATCCCGGCCGCCACGATCGCCAGCAACCCGCTCACGTCCAGCGAATTTGCCAGCACGTAGCCGCCCGTCACGAGCGCCAGGGTCAGGAGCACCTCGACTCGGTAATCGTCCACGCGGCTCAGGAGGTAGTAGCCCAAACCGCCCAGCGCCAACCCCAGCGCAAGGCCGCCACCCGCCTCGCGCAGCAGGAGGATAGCAATGTGCGGCCAATCCAGTGCGTTGCTGCCGTCGTAAAGCTGGTCACTAAGCACAAAAAGCACCACGCCCACGCCGTCGTTAAAGAGTGACTCGCCGGCAATCCGGGTCTCCAACGCTCTTGGCACGCCGGCCTGCTTGAGCAGGCTGAGCACGGCGACCGGATCGGTCGGCGAAATCAGCGCGCCGAACACCAGACACGCTCTGAACGGCACCTTCAGGCCCAGCCGGCTAAAGACCAGGGCCATCAACACGGCGACTAAAAGCGTCGAGATCAGCACGCCCAGCGTAGCCAGCGCGGCCACGGGCCATTTTTCCTCGTGCAACCCCTTGAGGTCCACGTGCAGCGAGCCGGCGAAGAGCAGAAAACTAAGGGCGCCCCCCAGCAACGCTTTGCTGAAATCCAACTGACCCAGCCACGGGCGCACCTGAGCATCCAGATGCAGGCCCAGTCTGCTGACCAGAATCAGCAGCAGCGAGGCTGCCAGCGCGATGAGCATCAGTCCAATCATTGAAGGCAGCCGGAGGACGCGGTAATTGAAATAGCTCGCCGCGGCGGTCAGGCTCAATAACAGCGCAATGATTTGGAAGGGATTCATGCACCGAATGAACGCGCCTGACTTCGCCGATGGTTGCTTGCCGCGCCGGCCGGCAACGAACGCGGAACGCCTTTTACTTCCTGCCGGTGGAAGTAGGTTCTGGCCTGGGGACCGTCTTACGGCGCGAACGGTCAAGAGACTCTACACCGGTTTGCACGTCGGTTGAGCCGGTCTTCGCCCCGGAGGGGTGGTTGAGGTTAGCCAGGGACTTTGACGCTTGGTACGAGATATGGCGGCTGCGACCGATGCGCCCGGATGCAAGCACAACCCGGCTGCAGGTTTGATCCTTTCACCGGTTAACGCGCCTTTGGCGAAATGCCCTTCTTGCGTTTGAGAGCGATGGCCGAACGCTTGCGGGTTCCGGGTGCCGGCGCTTTCTGTTTGGCGCGTGCGACCGGCGGCTTTGGCCTGATCGCCGCGCTTTTTTGGGGGCCGGTCGTTTCGGATCGTTTCGCGGTACGAGCCGGGGCGGGATCGGGCACTGGCAACGTCTCGATGTCAATGCCGAAAACCTCTGCGACATCCCCGGCCGCCAGCGTGCCGGCACCCTGAGGCTGCGGGCCCGCGGTGACGCTTTCGGTGGCTTCGGCGATCAACTCGCCGTGGTTGACGCCGCGGAGGCGAAAGAGCAGTTCGGGATTGTGGTCCAAACGGGCGCCGACGCCGTAAAGGGTCGCGGCGACATGCTTGCACATACCGGCCCAGTCCGGGCAGGAACATTCAAAGCTGATCTGGGAGGGTTTCGGAAAGAGGCCGCTCTCCGGCGAGGTGATGATCTTCATAACCGCCTCGGAGAGTTTTCCCTGAAGGAGGTCGATCAGGCTGCCGACCTGTCCGGCGCACTCGCGTTTCAGCGCCTTCCATTCCGCCGGCTTGACCGGCGCGATCGTGACGTTGACCTGGTAGACCCTGGTACCGCTCACCAGCGCTTTCACCGAACCCGGAGAAATGCGCAAGTCAAGCACGCAGCCATTGCGGACGTAGCTGCGTCCCCGCGGAAGCCGTGTATCATAATCGCTGTATGCCTCCAGGTTACGGCACCACGCCTTGCCCCAGAAGGTAGTGGCAATTTCGCGTCCTTCGATGCGGATCGGTTGTAGGCGCTCGCCGCGCCTGGTTAATTTGCGACCGGCGGCCTCAGCGCGCTCGCGTTTTTCCGCCGCACTGACGTACGGAGGGTAAGAGTCCCATCCCCAGGACATAAATAGTCTTTACTAATCGTCTACGGCGCTCTGGAGGTCAAGGGCAACGAAGCGCAATAATTCCTCATCGGGCATTTCGGTAAGCATCCGCTCCGCCCCTTCGAGCACCCCCGCAGCCAAGCCTTTCTTGTCCGCGATGAGCTGGTCGATGCGTTCTTCGATCGTGCCGCGACAGACAAATTTATGTACCAGGACATTCTTTTTCTGCCCGATGCGAAAGGCACGATCGGTGGCCTGGTTTTCGACCGCCGGATTCCACCAACGGTCGAAATGGATGACGTGCGAAGCCGCCGTAAGGTTGAGGCCGGTGCCCCCGGCTTTAAGTGACAGAATGAAGAAGGACGGCTCGCCGTCCTGCTGGAAGCATTGAACCAGACGCTGCCGCTCTTTGACGGGCGTGCTGCCGTGAAGGATCAGGCCAGGGCTTCCGAAAACGCGTTCCAGGTGGGCAGCCAGCGGTCCGGTAATCTCTTTGAATTGGGTGAAAATGAGCGCCTTTTCCTGCCGGGCGGCGATTTCCTCGGCGACTTCGCGAAGGCGGACGAATTTCCCGCTGGCGGCGGGATCGAACTGTCCGTCTCCCAGCCAGTGCGACGGGTGGTTGCAGATTTGCTTGAAGCGGGTGAGGAAGGCCAGCACCAGGCCGCGACGCTGGATTCCGTCAGCCGCCTT
The DNA here is from genome assembly GCA_019243005.1 of Verrucomicrobiota bacterium. Lineage (GTDB taxonomy): Bacteria > Verrucomicrobiota > Verrucomicrobiia > Chthoniobacterales > JAFAMB01 > JAFBAP01. Next base: position 14,252 of record JAFAUY010000305.1, read on the forward strand.
GAGCCGGTCAGCCAGTTCCGCCACCGACTGGCCGTAGAGGGTCGCTTGCGCTTTGCTCAAGCCGCACCACGCCGTCAGCTCAGTTTTGTCCGGCAGATCCGCGACGATGCTCCGGTCGGTCTTGAGCCGGCGCAGGATGTACGGCTGGGTAAGGTTACGTAGCGGTGCGAAATGGCGGGTGCGATCTTCGGTTAGCCGTTTGACGACGCGGCCGAACTCGGCGGCCGTGCCGAGCAGGCCGGGACAGAGGAAATCGAACAGCGACCAGAGATCGCCTAAGCGGTTTTCGATGGGGGTGCCGGTGAGGGCTACCCGTGCGGCCGCCCTAAGCTCTTTTACGGCGCGGGTCTGGCGAGCGCCGGCATTCTTGATGGCTTGCGCTTCATCAAGAATGACCAGATTCCAGGTCAGCTTTCGCAACCAGGTAAACCGGGCCAGCACGCCGTAGGTGGTAATAACGAGGTCGCGTCCGGCAAAAACGGAGGCGGGGTCAGCCGCGGCATCTTTCAAGGCCTGCACGGGTGCCTCGGACGGGTGGACGAAAAAGACGTCGAGCGTGGGAGCAAAACGGGTGAGCTCGCTTTTCCAGTTGGCCAACAGCGAGGCGGGCGCCACCAGGAGGGAAGGGCTGCGATCGGCCGCCGGAGGCTGGAAGGCGCTGCCCGGCATTTCGCCCTTCGTGCATACCTTGCGGTTCTCGCGCTTGATCTGGAGCAGCGTTGCGATGGTCTGGACCGTTTTGCCCAGGCCCATATCGTCGGCCAGACAGGCACCCAAACCCAGCCGCGTCATGAACCAAAGCCAATGGACCCCCTCGCGCTGATACCCGCGCAGGGTCGTGCGAAGGTCGCGATTCGGATCAAAACCTCCCAGGCTTGATGGATCACGCATCGCCGCAAGCATTTCGCGCAGCCAATCGCCGGGTACGACGCGCGACCAGACACGCGTCTCGGGGTCGGCCATCGGGTCTCCGGGCGCATCGCGGCCGAACCCGGCAAGCAGGCGCATTCCTTCGAGGAAAGAAATGGCGCCGCCCTGCCGTTGGATGCGTCGCCAGTGCTCGAGGACCTGCTTGAGCCGGTCACGGTCAATCTCCACCCATTGGCCTTTGAGCCGGACCAGATTCTCCTGGGACCCCGTGACCTCGTTCCACTCGTCCGGCGTGAGCGGTTCACCATCAAGTGCGACCTCGGCCGAAAAATCCATGAGGCTGTCCAGACCGAACAAACTGCTCGGCGTGTTCCCGATGCGCACCTGCACCTGCGCTCGGGCGGGCCGGCCGGCTCTCCACCAGTCAGGCACCCGTACCAGGAGGCCGCTTTCTTCAAATGACGGAATGTCGCGCAGGAAGCGATAAGCATCGCGCGGAGTCCACGCGAGCGCTTGGAACAGGTGGCGCGATTCGAGCAATTCCCGGGCAAGCTTGCTCTTTTCCGCGGCACGCTGGACGGGGGCCAACAGGTTTGTTAAGGCGGCTTTATTTTGAGCGCCGGCGTACTCCTGGAGTGCGCGCGCCAGCGGTAGATGCTGCGGTTTGCCTTCGCTGGAAAGCCGGTGCGTATAGGTCGCCAGAAAAGCGAATGGCCGGTCTGGATCACGCTTGTTTTCTGCAAGATGAAACGTGACGCGCCCAACCGTGTGCCAGTGCGGGCTGCGCGCCTTAAGCCAGGTATCGAGACTACCGCCCGCCGTCTCACGAGCGATCTGTTCGCCTAACTCTTGCCAGAGCTTCTCCAGCAGTTGCAGGCTGAGAAACTCGCCGCCCCGCATTGGCGGCGCCTGTTGCGCAAACGGCGCCAATTCCTCCTGCGCGGGCGCCGGCAGCACAGGTGCAGCTTCGGCGACGCCACCGTTTTCACGGCAAAGCCGCTGCAGGTAGAGCCGGGCAAAATCGCGCCAGTAGGCCAGGGAGGGCGGTAGGTGCAGGGTAAGCGCATCACTCGCCAGCAGCAAAAGTCCGGCGACGGCTGACGACCCGAACGCAGTTTCGAAACGGGCAGTCCATTTTTCGTCCAAGGCCGAAGCAGGCTCCGTCGTTCCTTGGACGTATAGACGCCCCGTCGGTGAAATCGCAATTTCGACTGCCATGCAAGAGGGTTCGATCTACAGCCGCGCAGCTCACGGGCGTGCCTTGAACGGCGCCGGACAGGGAGATCGTTCGCGCACCCGATTAATTCAACTTTATTGTTGATCGTCAGGCAACGCGTGTCGTGGTTGTGGTTGCGCCGTATGAGCCCGACGGCGTGCGGTTGAGGCGTTAATCCGTAAGAGTGCGCCACGAACTGCCCTGAGTGACGGGAACGCGACAAAAGAGGCCGTGCCGATTCGGGTCCGCCGAAAAAAACAGGGCCCCGGGTTCCTGTTGGGGGAACCCAGGGCCCATCGGTTCTGGCGACGGCCTACTCTCGCGCCGCCTCGCGCGGCACTACCATCGGGGCTGCGGCGTTTCACGGCCGTGTTCGGGATGGGGACGGGTGGGGCCACCGCGCCAGGGTCACCAGAGGGCTGGCGAAGCCGAAGCC
>JAFAUY010000113.1 GCA_019243005.1 Verrucomicrobiota bacterium
GACTCCCGTGTACCCTCCTTCGAAACGCGATTGATCGCGGTTGCGGTATCCCGTGCTCTATTTCGGCGGTTCATGTCGCAGCGGCTAAAGGGCCTTTTTAAAGCCCGCTAAAATGCGCAATGCCCTGACGCGCGCAAGCTTATATGATAGTGCGATAAGCGCGATATTCCGAACTCACCTCGCCAGCCATTCATTCAACAACCACGCGTTCCACAAATAGAGCCGGTGATCCGCCCGGCGCGCCTGGTGTTCACGCAGTTTGCATTCGAAATAACGTGGCCGATACCGTGCCCGGGTCAGGCGCCCCTGTGAAACCTGCAGGAGGGACCCGTTCAGGAACCATTTGCCGACCGGCACGCCAAACCCCTTTTTCTTTCGATTCAGAATCCGGTCCGGCAAGACCCCTTGCAGCGCCTTTTTGAGAATCCATTTGGTTTCTCCCTGCCGGAATTTCAGGTCAGCCGGGATCCGGCGCGCCAGCTCCACCAGCTCCAGGTCCAGGAACGGGCAACGCGCCTCCAGGCTGTTCATCATGCTGGCCCGGTCGACTTTTGTCAGGATGCAATCCTGCAGGTAAAGCTTGATGAAAAACTGCTGCGTGCGGGTCACCACATCCAGGTGACGGCAACTGTCCCAGGCGGCGATCGCTTCGGAGTAAAGGTCTTCCAAATCGATTTTCTCCTGGAACAACGCGGCGATTTCGCCCGGCTCGAGCGGGCCCATCCAGATCGGCAGCCAGACCCGGTCGGGAAAGGCGAGGCCTCGCAGGGTGCGTTTGATCTTGAAGTCAAAGCTGAGGTTGCGGTGGCTCACCGGGAACTGGCCGGCCAGGAGCGCGACCCCGAAATGCAGGCGCTTCGGGACCACGCGGGTGTACCACTCCGCTCGTCGCAACGCCTTGAAGGGATCGTAGCCGCAGAAAAGCTCGTCTCCGCCATCACCCGCCAGGCAAACCGTCACGTGTTCCCGGGCAAAACGGCTCAGCAGAAAGGTGGGCAGCAACGACGAGTCGCCCATCGGCTCGTCGAGCCGGTCGATGATCTGGGGGAGCAGCGCCTTGGATTCTTCCAACGAACAGGTCTGCTCGAAATGGTTCGTCTGAAGCAGGGAAGCAACGTCGCGGGCGAAACGGCTCTCGTCAAAACTCGGTTCCTGAAAGCCGACGGTGAACGTTTTCAGCTCGGCCGCGGTTCGTCGGGCCAGGGCGGCCACGGCCGATGAATCGATGCCGCCGCTGAGAAACACGCCCAGCGGCACGTCCGAGATCAACCGGCGCCGCACCGCCCTTTCCAGTTTCTCCGCCAACTGATGCGCCGCTGCCTCCGGGTCCACGGCTTCAGGTTCGGGCACGTATTCCCAGTAGCGCTCGACCCTGAGTTCGCCCGCTTCCACGTTCAGCCGGAAACAATGGCCGGCCGGCAATTTGTGCACCCCTTGAATCAACGAGTGCGGCGCCGGGATGTAGCCGTAGGCGAAATATTTCATGAGCGCCCGCTGCGAGACCGATTTCGGCACACCCGGGTGTTTCAGCAAGGCGGACAGCTCCGAGGCGAACACGAAGTCCCGGCCCCGGTGCCAGTAGTAAAACGGCTTTTTGCCGAAACGATCCCGGGCACCGAAGAGCACTCTCTTTTCACGGTCGTAAACCACGAAGGCGAACATCCCGTTAAGCCGTTCCAGCACGGCGGCACCCCAGCGGGTATAACCGTACAGCAAGCTTTCGGTATCGGAATGGTCGCTGGAGAAGCGGCAGCCTTCCGCCTCGAGCTCCCGGCGCAGCTCGTCGTGATTGTAGATTTCGCCGTTAAAGATCAGGGCGAACTGGCCGTCGGGCGTGGTCATCGGCTGGCGGCCACCCTTCAAATCGATGATCGCCAACCGGCGAAACCCCAGGTGGACCGGCGGGTCCTGGCGGAAGTTTTCGCTGTCAGGCCCGCGGTGGGCCAGCGCCCGCGTCATCTCCTCCAGAACGCGCAACGAGCCGCTGCCGGTGAAACCTGCGATGCCGCACATGCTTAAAGCGATGCGCCGCAGGCATGGACGGCGCAAAAACCGTCCGGAAAGCCGGCTTTAAACGCCGAGCGTACGAGGTTCACGGGCGCGCGCCTCCTTGGGGTCGTGCCGCTGGCCCTGCACCGACGCCAGGTCGGCATCGACCATGATGCCGACCAGTTCTTTGAAGCGCACCTTCGGTTCCCAGCCCAGCTGGCGTTTGGCTTTGGTGGCGTCGCCGATCAGCAGGTCGACCTCGGCGGGCCGCTCGTAGCGCTTGTCGAAGCGCACAAACTCCTTCCAATCCAGGTCAACGTGCGCGAAAGCCTGCTCGACGAATTCCTGGACCGAATGCGTTTCGTTGGTGGCCAGCACGTAATCATCGGGCGCGTCCTGTTGCAGTATGCGCCACATGCCCTCGACGTATTCGGGCGCGTAGCCCCAGTCGCGCCGGGCTTCCAGGTTACCCAGGTACAACCATTGGTCCAGGCCGGCTTTGATGCGCGCTACCCCGCGGCTGATCTTGCGCGTGACGAACGTTTCGCCGCGCCGCGGGCTTTCATGGTTGAATAAAATGCCGTTGCTGGCGTGCAGACCGTAGCTTTCGCGGTAATTGACCGTCGCCCAGTAGGAAAAAACTTTGGCGACCCCGTACGGGCTCCGAGGCCAGAACGGCGTTGTCTCCGTCTGGGGCACCTGTTGGACTTTGCCGAACATTTCGCTGGAGGAAGCCTGGTAAAACCGGGGCCGGACCCCGGCCTCACGGATGGCTTCCAGGATGCGGATGGTGCCCACGGCCGTCACGTCGGCGGTGTACTCCGGGATGTCGAAGCTGACGCGCACGTGGCTTTGGGCCGCCAGGTGGTAGATTTCGTCCGGTTGCAGTTCGTACAGCTGCTTGACGAGGTTGACCGAATCGGCCAGGTCGCCGTAGTGCAGAAACAAGCGTACCCCGTGCACATGGGGGTCCTCGTAAAGGTGATCGATGCGGTCGGTATTGAACGTGCTGGCCCGCCGGATGATGCCGTGCACCTCGTAGCCTTTGGCCAGCAACAAATCGGCCAGGTAGGATCCGTCCTGGCCCGTGATGCCCGTGATTAAAGCTCTTTTCATTTCCTGTGTTGAGGCTGATGCATGCGGCCGGTGGCGAGGCCTCGTGCGGGTCTCAGGGCCGGCCAGCGTAACCCGGCCTGGCCAAGGACCTGCCCTTCAATGCACCCAAAGCCGGATTCATTGGTCCGGCAAAGCCGTACTAATGACAACAGTTCTCGTCGCAGGTCAAATTTTTCGCAATCACGCCGGGATGCGCGTGGATGTTGTCGCGCACCTGTTTTCCCTTGTAGCCGAAGACCCTGTACGTGCATCCCTCCAGGGTGCAGCCATAAACCTTGTTGGTCGACATGTAAATGGAAGGCGCTTCGCGGGCGAACCGGCGGGCGCCCCCCAGCAGGGTCAACGTGCCGGCGGCGCCTGGTATGCCAGGAGGTATCCCCTGGGGGCCGAAAAAGTCGGCCCGCATGTTATTATCGACGCCGTGGACCTCCCAACCCTCACCGGAGAAAAATGAGACCACTTCGCTGCCGGTCAAGCCGCTCGATCCGGTGACCAGTAAACGCTTCACTAGGACCCTTGAGAAGCCAGACCGGTCGCAGGCGAGTCAAGCGCTTTCTGATTCTGCCGGTTCGGCCGCGCCCCGGTGCGATCCCTTCGAGCCTCGGCCAGGGAAGCTGACCAGAGGGCGAACGCGCCTGTCGTCAAGCGGGAGGAGATGGCAGATCATCACCCGCCGGCAGCACAACCCCTTGGCGCCGTACTGTATCGGTTAGTTATTCGCAGTGATCAAGCCGTCGGTGCCGAAAGAGCCGGAACTCGCTCAACCGGCGATAAGGTGTGATCGCGGCCAGATCAGCGATCTAACAGACAGTACCAGTGCCGCAGGTCTCAGTTGTTTTTTGCTGTTCTGAGTTTTTCTGTGGCGCAGGCGAGGGTGTCGCCTCAGCGATGGTTCGGAACTGATGGGCCGTAAAGCCGGCCCCCGCCGATCGATTCGCGTCTCCGCGCGCCGCCAGGGAAGCTGTGAAATCGGGCGTCCGGGCACCCGGTTTCGGGAGGTTGTGCCGGCCGATATGACCCGAAAGTAGTACGCCGTAACCCCCCGTTAGGCTCTGAAAGGGGTTGACTTCCCGCAACCCTATCGGAAATGATAGGTGTTACTGTAATACAACCCCCTGCAGTAAAGCAGTATGCAGACCTAAAAGAAGTGATGAATACAAGCATGAAGACGATTAAGACAGCACTCCTCATCGCGGCCGTGGCCCTCGGCACGATGATCATGAGTACGCAGCGAGCCGACGCCGTTACGTACGTTAATCCGCCCAACACATATTACGGGAGTAATTTCTCGCCGTACTATTATAATTATTATTACAACTACGTACTCTACTCGAATTACTATAATTACTACGGGGATAACTACAACACCTATTACCTGGGTTTCGCGTTGCCCTACTACTACTACTACCAAGCAGCGTATTACGGCGACTACGGAGGCTACTATCAAGATAGCCTCGGGCACAAATCCTCGTACTACAAGGGCAGTACCCCGAATTGGTACAGCAACTACAATTATCCCTACGCCTACCTGGGCGACTACTATTGGGATAATTATTAACCCATCGGGCCGGGCGGTGCGGCAGGTGAGCGTCACTTAACGAATAAACTAACAGGCTGACAAACGTAATGGAATCTCAAAGAAAAGTTCTCTGGATCGTCCTCGGAGGAGCCGCCTGCCTCGGCGTGCTGGTTCTATTTGCAATGCCATTCTTCCGGCAGGAAGGTAACTCCACGGTTTCATCCATGAGGGCCGGACCGCCAGGTCCGCTACCGTCTGTCAGTCCTGCGCCGGGCCGTGACGAGGGACGCGAGATCGTTCCGGACTCGCGTCCGGACTTGGCCGCTGCTCCTCACCTGCCAGACCGCGACAAAGGCCGCCTGCCGGCGTTGCCCACGCCTAACCAGGCCATGATCGAGTTCCATCAGAAAGCCGCAGCTGGTTTTCAGGCCCGGCTGCGGCAGGACACCCAGCACCTCTATGGAGGTCTTTTCCAGCAACTGGGCCTTTCCCCGGACGTGGAGGCCAAGGTCCTCGACATCCTGACCCAACCGCAGCGGCAATTGGAGGAGCAAGCGTTTGAGGCCGCACAAAAGGGCACCATACCGGCTCCCATGTCGCCCGAGCAAATGCGGGCGCAAATGGCCCAGCAGAACCAGCAGTTGCGATCGGTCTTAGGCGAGGATGGCTTCGCCGCCTTCGACCAATACCGGGCGACCCTGCCGGACCGCATTATTATCGACGCGCTGAACCAGCAAGGCGCAAACCTGACCGACGGCCAATCCCAGCAACTGCTCCAGGTGCTCACCCAAGCGCGGCAGGAGGTCATTGGCCAGTCGCCGGTGACGCGCAATTTGGATTCGATGCCTCCGGACCAGGCCGCAACGGCCATCCAGCAGCAGCAGGCGTTGCTGCTGCAGACCGTCAGCAATCGATCTCAAAGCATCCTGACCCCGCAGCAGCAGACCGCACTTCAGGGGATCATGTCTCGCTTAAGCGTTCCGCCAAAAACACGCTGACCTCATCCCAAGACTGCTGGCTTACTGCTGCACCGGTGGCCTCCCGTCCGGAGGTCTCGTGCGGCGACAACAGCCTCTTGCAAGCCGGCAAAGTTCGTGTAGAGGCTCGTTTGCCATGATCGCAGTGCAATCCGACCGGGAGCAAATCTCGCGAGCGCCGTCGATATACGACCTCAGCGTCGTCGTGCCGGTGTACAAAGAGGAAGGCAACATCCCCGAATTCCTTGTTCGGATGAAGGCGGTGCTCAGCCGGATCACCGAACATTACGAGATCATCTTTTGCCTGGATCCGTCGCCCGACCGCTCGGAGCAAATTATCCTTGACGCCCGCGAAAAGGACGAGCGCGTCAAACTGCTGGCCTTTAGCCGCAGGTTCGGCCAGCCGATGGCGACTCTCGCCGGGCTTCAGTATTCGTCGGGCGCGGCCGTGGTGGTGATCGACGTCGATCTTCAGGACCCGCCGGAACTGATTCTTCAGCTGGTGGAAAAATGGCGGGAGGGTTACGAAGTCGTTTACGCGCAACGGCGTAGCCGCGAGGGCGAAACCTGGATCAAGAAGATCGTATCTGAGGTCGGTTACAAGGTGATCAACCGGATTGCGGACATTGAGATTCCCAGAAACACCGGTGACTTCAGACTCATGAGCCGGCGGGTGGTGGACGAGATCAACCGCCTGAAGGAATGCCACGGATTCCTGCGCGGCATGGTTGCGCTCGTCGGTTTCCGCCAGACGTCGGTGCAGTTCGAGCGTCCGCCCCGATTCTCGGGCAAGGGCAACTACAATCGATTCCTGGGGTCGTTGCGCATCGGTTTCAACGGTGTCTTTTGCTTTTCGAATTATGCGCTTACCCTCAGCACCCAAGCGGGATTCGTGATTGCGTTAGGCTCTTTCCTGCTTGGAATTCTCTATGCGTCGTTGAAAATCGCCGGCGTCCGTTTCCCTCTCGGGAATCCGACGATCGTTATCATCGTGTTATTTCTGGGTGGCATCCAGCTTGTGAGCATAGGAATCCTTGGTGAATACATCGGCCGGATCTACGAGGAAGTCCGGCAGCGTCCCCGATTCATCGTTGCGCGTGCCGAAGGGTTCGCGCCGGGCCCACCGGATCCGGCAGAGCCCAACCGGCGCGCCTCCCTGCAAGGCGCCGCGCTCCGGTGACCCGAGTTACCCTTGCTTTCTCAGCCGTAAAATACAGCGGATGCCAAACGGAAACGACGCGCGTTTGCCCAATTTGTATTCCAAGGCCAGTGCCGCCCTCATCCAGCGGCTGCCGGCCGTCCGGCCGATCTGCTGCGCGACCAGCGCCTGTTTCCGGTCCGAGTCGAGATGCCGGCCTATGTAGCGGTTGCGCAGCTTGGCCAGTTTGAACAACGGGTAAAGTAAAAATCCTAAATGCGTTGCCTTTTCCACCCGAAAACCGAGGTCGCGAACGCGCTTTTCCAGCTCCGGCAGGCGGTAACGGCGGTGGTGCAGCAGCACCTCATCGTACATATCAAAGCTGGATGGTCCCGCGGGAACCTCGATGTGGGCGATGCCTCCCGGCCGCAGGATCCGATGGATATGGCCCAGCGCCTTTTGGTCGTCGTCAATGTGTTCCAGCACATTTAATGCGGTGATTCCGTCCAGGGAATTGCCCGGCAAAGGGCACTCCCGCAAATCAAACTGCACAAACGGAATGCCCGGATTCCGTGCGCTTGCTTTTTTGACGACACCGCTGAGGTAGTCCGCCCCGACCAGTTGCGCTGCGGGCATGTGGTCCCGTAATTCCTGGAGCAGGAAGCCTGATGAGCAGCCCACGTCCAGGATCACCGGCGCTCCACCCAGGAGCCGCATGGAATCAATCGCCAGTTGCCGGGAAGCGACTTCAATCGGGTGAGTGCTGCCGGCCCGTTCCTCGTGCAGGCCGGTGAGTTCATCACTCCAGGCACTGTTGGTTTCACTGTAGGCAAGGTAAGGCAATAATAATTTGGAACCCACCAGGAAAACGTCCCCGCGCCAACTTACGGCGCCATGCAAACGGGGAACCGGCGGCCAGGGATAACCGCTGGCCGCCGACGGTGCCGGCAGTTTGTCGCCACGCGGGGATTGGCCTGAATTAAGGTCCCCATTGATTTCGGAACGCATGCAGTTGCACAGAAAACACGTCCCTGATACTCGTGCAAGCCGATGGAGAAGGTTTTTGTCACGGGCGCGGCCGGCTTTATCGGCAGCAATCTCACGGACCGGTTGCTGAAGGTTGGAAAGCAAGTGGTGGGATGGGATAATTTTTCCACGGGCCAAACCGACTTCCTGGAAGGTGCGCGTACGCATCCCAGCTTCCGCTTCGTGCACGGCGACAACCTTGACCTGGAAGCGCTCACTGCCGCCATGTCGGGCTGCGACTTCGTTTTCCACCTCGCTGCGAATGCCGATGTGCGCTTCGGCCTCGACCATCCCGAGAAAGATCTCCAACAGAACACCATCGCCACTTTCAACGTGCTGGAGGCCATGCGGGCTAACGCGATAAAAAGAATCGCCTTTTCATCGACCGGCTCGGTCTACGGTGAAGCCGGCGTTATTCCCACGCCGGAGGACGCCCCTTTCCCCATCCAGACCTCCCTCTACGCGGCTTCGAAGGTGGCCGGCGAAGGGTTGATCCAAGCTTACTGCGAGGGTTTTGCTTTCGAAGGCTACATTTTCCGTTTCGTTTCAATCCTGGGTGAACGCTACACGCACGGCCACGTCTTTGATTTTTTTAAACAGTTGCAAAAAGATCCTTCCCGCTTGCGGGTACTCGGTAATGGCAAACAACGTAAGAGTTACCTCGACGTTCAGGATTGTGTGTCTGCCATGTTGCACGTGATCGGCTTGAATCTGGCGGCCCACGCTAATCATCGCAGCATCATCTTCAACCTCGGTGCCGACGAATATTGTACCGTAACGGATTCGATCGGGTGGATTTGTGAGCGTCTTGGTGTAAATCCAAGCCTTGAGTTCACCGGTGGCGACCGCGGATGGGTAGGCGACAACCCATTCATCTTTCTGGACACCCGGAAGATTCGATCGACAGGCTGGAGTGCTTCCTTAAGCATCCAACAAGCGGTTGAGAATACCGTGGATTGGCTGGCCGGAAACTCGTGGGTGTTCGCGAAGCGCAGCTGACCGGTAGATCGTGTTCTTCGAACATGAATGCGAACAATCGCGCGAGTGCCGTATGAAGGTTATCGTTCTTGGTCTCTGGCATCTCGGGTGTGTAACGGCCGCCTGCGTGAGCAGGTACACCCAGGTGGTCGGACTCGATTTTGACCAGCGGACGATAGAAGGTCTGCAATCGGGCCGGCCGCCCCTGTACGAGCCAGGCCTCGCAGAGTTGATCCGGGAACGGATGGGCGCCGGCGCGCTCGCCTTCACCGATCGTATTGAGGAAGCTTGCCGGGATGCCGGCCTGCTCTGGGTTTGTTACGACACGCCCGTAGATGACAACGATGTTGCCGATCTGGCGCCGGTGCTCTCGGCCATCGACGCCTGCGCGCCGCATCTCAGGCCGGATACGCTGGTGCTGATCTCATCGCAGGTGCCGGTCGGGACCTGTCGGGAATTGGAAGCCAGGCATCGCCGGCTGCGCTTTACTTACTCGCCGGAGAACCTTCGTCTTGGCCGGGCGATCGAAATCTTTTCCCACGCGGATCGCATCGTTTTGGGGGTGCGCCGGAAAGGTGATGCTGAGGAGTTACGGCCCCTGCTGTCTCACTTCACCTCAAACCTGATGGTGATGCGGACCGAGTCAGCTGAAATGACCAAACTCGCCATCGACGGCTTCCTGGCGCTTTCCATCGCTTTCATGAACGAGATAGCCCGGCTTTGCGAGGCGACCGGTGCCGATGCCAAAGAGGTGGAACGCGGCCTTAAGTCTGAGAACCGGATCGGTCCCAAGGCTTACCTCTCTCCTGGAGGCGCTTTTGCCGGCGGCACCGTGGCTCGAGACGTGGTCGCCTTGATCCGGATCGGAGCTCGAAAGGCTGAGCCGCTCGCACTCATCCCGGCTATAAAGACCAGCAACGATCGGCATAAACGGTGGGCGGTTCAGAAGCTGCAGGAACGGTATGCCGATCTTGGGCGAAAAAAGATCGCCGTGCTTGGCCTGACGTATAAGCCGGGCACCGACACGCTCCGGCGCAGCCTGGCGGTGGAGATCTGCCGGGCGCTCTCGGCTGCCGGAGCCCGGCTCTCGCTTTACGACCCGCGCGTACCGGCACCGGCATTGCCGGACGATTTGCAGCCCTGCTCCCTCTTCCGGGATGTTGCTGGGGCTGTGGCCGGTGCGGATGCCGTAATCGTCGCCACCGAATGGCCGGAAATCCGGGAAGCGCACTGGCCGGAACTTATTTCCAGGTTACGTGGCCGGCTGATCATTGACCCCAACGGGTTTCTCGCCGAACAGGTCAGTTCGCTGCCCGGCCTGGAGTACCGCCAAGTGGGTGTACCTGGCGAGACCGCGCCTTAAACCAACCTTTTCTAGATTCTGCAGAATATTTCTATACATTATTCTATGTATGAAACTTCAGGGGAGATCCGCCGTCATTACCGGCGCTAGCCAGGGCCTGGGCAAGGCCATCGCAATGCAATTTGTCCGGGAAGGCGCGAACGTGTGCATTTGCGCCCGGGACGGTGCGCTGCTCGCAACCGTTACTGAAGAGCTTCGGCAGACGGCTTCAACCGGGCAAAAGGTTGTCGGACGTGCCGCCGATGTTTCCCGGGAGAATGAGGTTGACGCGGTTTTCGCCGAAGCGCTTTGTGCGTTTGGCCGGTTTGAGATCCTGGTCAACAACGCAGGGGTCTACGGCCCCAAGGGTCCGGCCGAAGAGGTTGCCCTGATGGAATGGATTCGGACCATCGAAATCAACCTGTACGGCACGTTGATTCCTTCCCGGAGCGCCATCCGGCATTTCAGGAAGAATGGCTACGGCAAAATCATCAATTTGTCCGGCGGGGGCGCCACGGCCCCATTACCGGGCCTGAGCGCTTACGCGGCTTCCAAGGCGGCGGTCGTCCGGCTTACCGAAACATTGGCCGAAGAGCTTCGTGAGCACCGGATCGACGTGAATGCGGTTGCTCCGGGCGCGCTGAACACCCGTCTTTTGGACGAGGTGCTTGCCGCCGGGCCCGAAAGGGTGGGGCAAGCGTATTACCAGAAAGCCCTTAAGCAGCGCGATGCCGGCGGCGTGCCCCTGGAACGGGGGGCTCGGCTCTGCGTGTACCTCGCGTCGGCCGAAAGCGACGGCATTACCGGCAAACTCATCAGCGCGCCATGGGATCCGTGGGGACGCCTGCATGAGCACCGGAAGAAGCTCGCCTCCAGCGACATCTACACCCTGCGGCGAATCGTCCCCGAAGACCGGCACACGGCGCTTTAGTCACACCAAGGTCACAGCGGATGCGGCGGTCACAGCGTAAGAGGTTCACACGGCGAGCACGGCGAACATGGCGATCCGCAGATTAAACAGATCCGATCATTCGCAGACCACGCAGAACAGAGGAAAGTATCCACAGATTAAGGGCACGCGGAGGGCGTGGTGGCTCCGAATGCCGAGTTCCGAACTCTACTCGACGCCCGGCAACCGGCACTCGGCAACCGGCACTGAACTCTTTATTTGTGGCATTTTTTCGCTTGTGGCATTTGTGGCATTTTGCCTGGCGCGTGGCGGCCTGCGACGAAAGACGATCAACTGGAGACTGAGGAACCCGAGGGCGGTGGCGGGCGGGACGGCGCAGAGTTTGGCCACCAGGATATTGGTTGTAAACGTGTTGAGGCAAAGGCGAACGATTGCAATCGTTACGAGCCAGCAACAAAAAACATTGAGGCCGTACTGCGCCACTTGTTTGCCGTAATCGGATCGCCGGCAGCGAAAAACCCAAAATTTATTCAGAAGGAAATGGCACGTCACCCCGGTCAGGTAGGCGATGCTGACCGCCACCAGCGGCCGCAGAAACAAGTGCAACAACCAAACGAGCGAAAAGTCAATGGCTGCCACCGTGCCTCCCACCGTGAGGAATCGGATCACCCGTAATGCCCGGTCTCGACTAATTACTCCCATGACCCCGGAAAGAATGGTGCAAAACCTCGGATTCGCAATCTTTGGTTGCGGGCTCATTGGCAACCGGCGGGCGGCCAGCTTGCCCGCGGGAAGCCTGCGTTACGCCTGCGATGTGGACCTGGTCAAAGCCACCGCGCTCGCTACCCGCTATCCGGGGTGCCGGGCGATTGATACCTCGGAGGGGGTCTGGTCCGATCCGAGCGTCCACGTAATTATCGTCTCGGCGGCAAACCTCGCGCTCGCGCCCTTGGCGCTTGCCGCCGTGCGCGCGGGCAAGCATGTGCTGGTCGAAAAGCCCGGCGCCATCTCCTCGGCGCACCTGAAACGGATCGCCGCTGTTGCCAAGGAAACGGGTGCAAAGGTGCGGCTCGGTTATAACCACCGTTTTCATCCCGCCTTTCTGAAACTGCGCGAGCTGCAGGCGTCTGAAGAGACCGGTGACTTTATGTTCCTGCGCGCCCGGTACGGCCATGGGGGACGCATCGGTTACGACCGGGAATGGCGGGCTGACCCGGAGTTGAGCGGTGGCGGTGAATTGATTGACCAGGGTGTTCACCTTATCGACCTCGCCTCGCTCTGGTTGAGCGACTTCGCCCGGGTGGAGGGGCATGCCGCCACTTACTTCTGGGACATGCCCGTCGATGACAACGCGTTCGTCAGTTTACGAGATACCAAGGGCCGGACGGCGTGGCTCCAGGTCAGCTGCACCGAGTGGAAAAATCTTTTTTCGTTCGAGCTGTATTTTCAACGGGCCAAGTTTCACGTGGAAGGGCTTGGCGGCAGCTACGGCCT